>JBEISB010000097.1:0-8425 GCA_040375635.1 Chitinophagaceae bacterium
ATGTAGTCCACCCTGTCCGGGTAAACCTTGTGGGCCATGTTGATCAGAGACACCTAAAGACAGGAAAAATTGAAGTGTTACACCCACATAGAAATAGTTTCAACAGAAGTTAATGATATAGTCTTTAATAAAGATGGTACTTACTATTATAGTGATCAAAATCATCTTAATAGTGTTTTTTATACTAAAAGTAAAACATTTCAAAAATACACTAGTAGAATCGGAATAATCACACTATTCAAAATCAAAAATTTGATTTGGCAAATCTCTAATAAAGGATTAATTAATTATGATTCATTATTACGTCAAAAAGAGTTGATGATGAAAGACTATGCAATTTCTAATATGTGCGAAGATAAATTTGGCAATATTTGGATTTCCACATTAAATAATGGTCTTTATAAATTGAACTCTAAATTGATAAAGTATTTTAGGCCAAGATTGAATGGCATTGCAAGTTCAATGCACTCAGTTTATGTTGATTTGTCGGCTCCCCTTATTTTAGTACCACTTCGGAATTGAGTTTTAAAGTTAATCATAGTTTTGTTTAGCAGTCGTATTATCCACATAAATTTTTTCATACGGCTCGCCCTGCTTGGAGGCAGGGCAGCCTAAAAAATTTCTATGGATAATACTTTCCGGCATCTGTTGTTTTGAATTTCTTAATTTAGTGTAGTTAATTGGCGATAAGTAGTTCAGGGATGCATGAGGTCTTTCATTATTATAATCAGTTCTCCAATCACTCAGCAATTCTCTTGCTTCCTTTAAGTTGGTAAACATATATGCATCCAGGACTTCTCTTCTCATACTGCCGTTTTTTCGTTCGATATAGCCATTCTGTGTGGGTTTTCCTGGTTGAATATACTGAATGGTTATGTGATGTTTCTCACACCATTGCTGTAGTTTATGACTGATAAATTCGGGACCGTTATCTACGCGAATGTTCGAAGGGTAACCCCGTTGCTCAACTATTTGATCCAACTTTCTTATTAATCTCAACGTGGGTAGAGATGTGTCAACCTCAATGCCTAATGACTCTCGGTTAAAGTCATCTATGATATTAAGGATTCTAAAGCTTCTGCCATCCGTTAATCGATCACTCATGAAATCAATGCTCCACATCTGGTTGGCTTGATCAGGCACTGAAAGAGCTTGCTTTACCCGGGCAGGTATACGACGCTTCCTTTTGCGTCTGATATTTAGCTTCATGGATGTATACACGCGGTAGAGTTTTTTATGATTGATTCCTTCTCCACGATTCCTTAAACGATAATAACACTGCCAAAAACCTATGTTGGCATGCTTATCCACCAACTTGTTCAGGGCGGCAATGACCGGCTCATCATTTTTAGGTTTATGTTTATATTGATGGGAACTGCGGGATATCCCTATCAACATACACGCCTTGCGTTGACTCAACTGTTGATCCTCTGTGAGAAAATCAACAGCCTCCCTTTTAACCTCAGGCGTTAGAACTTTTTTTCAAGTAAGGCTTTAATGGCCCGATTCTCAATACTCAGCTCGGCATACATCTTCTTCAATTCAGAATGTGCGGCTTCTAGTTCCTTGAGGCGCTTAATGTCCGCAACCTCCATGCCACCGTATTTGGCTTTCCAATTATAAATAGTGGCTTCACTCACGCCCGCTTCGCGGGCTAGTTCTCTGGCGCTAATACCAGATTCAAGTTTCTTGAGTACAGATACAATCTGACTCTCTGTAAATTGTTTTCTCATTGTTTCGAAGTTTAAAGTTAAAAAATACATTTAACTCAACTTCAAAGTGGACGAAATTTGGGGAAGCCGACAAATTGCCTACTCATGCATCCTGTTTTATAGTAACGAAAAGCCCTAGCCCCGATTGTACTGCAAAGCCCGCACGAGTCCGATAGGCGAGGAGGACTTGCAAGGGAAAGCGGGATTAGCTACCCCAAAATCGAGCAATATCAAAGAAGGACGGCGTATTCACATAGGCAAATTCTTGGTTTACTTTAACACACTTATTGGGTATTGCAATTCGCATTCGTTTACTTTCGGGGCTTTGTGTATTTTTACTCGATTTAACCCTTCATGACAGCAGCCATACATTTAAACAACGTTAGCAAAACATACGGAAACTTTACCGCCGTCGATCATTTAAGCTTTACCGTGAGACAGGGCGATATCTATGGATTTTTAGGACCCAATGGTTCAGGAAAAAGTACAACGCTGCGCATGATCATGTCGCTAATACAACCCAGTGCTGGCGAGATCTTTTTATTTGGTCATTCGCTCAAAGAGAATCGCAAAGCGATTATGCAAAAAATAGGATGCATTATCGAGAAACCTGATTTTTATACTTATTTGAGTGCTACAGAAAACTTACAGCTGTTTGCCAGGGCCAGTGAATTGTCGTTTCGGAAGGCAGATATCGATAGATTGCTAGAGCAAGTTGGCTTGCAGGGTAGGGGAAACGATACAGTAAAAACCTTTTCGCATGGCATGAAACAACGCTTGGGATTGGCACAGGCCTTGATTCATGATCCGGAACTTATTATCTTAGATGAACCCAATACCGGCCTCGACCCACAAGGCATAATTGATTTACGAAACCTGATACTCAACCTCAATAAACAGCATGGCAAAACCATCTTGTTTTCGTCACATATATTGAGCGAGGTACAAACGTTGTGCACCAGTATGATTGTGATACATCACGGTAAAACCATAGTACAAGGTAAGGTAGACGAATTGTTGTCGACCGAAACCGTAACCGTGCGTTTGGAATTAGCCCAGCCCGAAAACGGTATCGCCTTTATACAGCAAAGCGCTTGGCATGCTTATCTGCAAGAGCAAGGCTCAGAATGCAGGTTTGCGATGCCAAAGACAGAAATTTCGTTGTTGGTGCGCGCCTTAAGTGAGGCCGGCATCGCCATTAACCGCATCGACTATAAAAATCAACTCGAAGAATATTTTTTGAAAATAACCCAGCACTAATGAGTCTATTTGTAGCCACCTTACAAAACGAATTTGTAAAAACCATACGTCGTCCCCGCAGCTATATTGGGTTTGGCATCATCACGTTTATTTGTTTGATGTTGCAGGCCGCTTTTTATCAAGACGGTAAAGAAATTTTATCGACAGTAACCGCGCAGATAGACTCTATTTTTTCGGTGCAAGGCAATATCTTAAATGGGAACCTGATATGCTTTATCGTATTGCAAACCCTCATAGTACAAATGCCTTTGCTCGTGGCGTTTGTTACCGGAGATACCTTGAGTGGTGAAACAGCGAGCGGCACAATTCGATTTTTATTGACACGGCCGGCATCGCGAATCCAAATTTTATTAGCGAAATGGTTAGCAGGTTTATTTTATACCCTCATGTTATTGTTAGTCTTAGGGATACTTGCCCTCTTTGTGTCGAGGTGGATTTTTGGTTCGGGTGATTTGATGTCGCTCAATAGCGAAGGACTCACCATTATTCGTGCTGATGATATCAATTGGCGCTGGATGGGCGCTTTCGGCATTGCCTTTTTATCGTTAAGTGTGGTAGCTACTTATGCCACCTTATTATCTTGTTTGATGGATAATTCGATAACGCCTATCGTTACTGTTATGGCCACGATTATTGTGTTTACTATTATCGGATTGTTTGATATCCCGAGTTTTGATGTTTTGAAGCCCTATTTATTTACCACCCACATGATTGCCTGGCGCAGCTTGTTCGAAGATCCTGTGCCCTATTCGGATATCTTATTTTCGTGTGGTGTATTGGTTTTTCACCTGCTCGCCTTTTTAGGATTAGCCATATATTTCTTTAACCGTAAAGACATTAGTAATTAATGAAATCCATTCTCTTCTGCTGCTTAGCCTTACTCTCTGTTAGCGCCTTTGCTACTGACGATCCGAAAGTCTTGATTCGCGAGTTAAACAAAAAGTTTGCTGTCGTGCAAGACTATACCGCCAAGGTGCAAATGGATTTTGCGATTCCGGGCGTAAAGATGAATCATATGAGCGGACAAGTCTATTTTCGGAAGCCCGATCGATTTCGGATGAAGGCGAAAGGGATATTCTTCTTGCCCAAACAAAATCCCCTGCAACAAATCGGTTCTATGTTGCTCGATACGAGTGCTTACACAAGCATTATTTCCGGATACGAAACTATTGCTGGTCATCATTGCGCGATTGTTAACATCATTCCAACAAAAGACAATGCCGAATTAATCTTAGGCAAATGCTGGATTGATGTAGCGAATCCACTGATTTGGAAAACACAAATCACCACCCGAAATAATGGCACCATAGAGACCCAAAATCAATATGGGAATGATGCCAAATACACCTTGCCCGAAAAAATGGAAATTCGTTTGGAGTTGAAAAAGATAAAGGTTTCGCGGATGATTGCTGGTGATATCAATAAAAAATCAAAACCCAAAACAGCAGGGGAGGAGCCATTGCAGACCGGTAAAATTAGCTTACAATTCAGCGATTACCGCATTAATTCGCATTTTCCGGAATCGGACTTACAAGCGTCGCAAGAGTAAGATTGTCGTGTACTGATTCAAATCACCCTCGGATATTTGCAAGATTAGATTGCGAAGCGTATTTTCGGCAAAAGTTTTATCATGACAGAGAGCAACCTAGTTACCGGCGATTTATTAGCTTTAGAGAGCGTGAGATATATGTTCATCATCGATGACGATCCCGTGCAGGCCGAAATGATTCATGATTATCTTAAAGAAAGATACCTCTTTGAAGTACGTAAATATAGCACTGGCGAAGAAGCCATGCCCGATATCATTAAGTTAAAACCTGAGATTGCTATTTTAGATTATCACATGAATTCGGGCAATTCAGCGGCCCAAAATGGGGTTCAAATTTTACAAGAAATTCGCAAGGTGAGTCCTGTTACGCATGTTATCATGTTTACCGGAGAAGACAATATCAATATCGCCTTGGAGAGCATGCGACATGGGGCTCATGATTACATTATCAAGGGCGAAACGGCCTTTAATAAAATAGAAAATACCGTGAATCGCTTGGGCGAAATTCACAGACTAGAGGCAGTAACAACGGCGCAGAAACGTACCATAACCTTTTTGGCTGTGAGCATCGGCATCATTGTGGTATTAGCGATTTTATATGCGGTGTTTGGCTCACCGTTCGCTTCTGAGCATACATAGATCCTTCTTTTTTGTATTGATTTTTCTTCCTGCACAATATTCGCTTTGGGGTAGTATCTTAGTCTCCAAATTGTATATCCAACATGAAGAAATTTAGTCTTGCCGTGCTCGCTTTGCTTGGCACCCACCTTATTTTTGCTCAAGCGAAACTGGTCGAAAAAGTAATCAAAAACAAACCCGACGACATTGTTATTCCGTATGAGAAGTATGTGCTTCCTAATGGATTAACGTTGGTGGTACACGAAGATCATAGCGATCCCTTAGTGCATGTAGATGTGACCTATCATGTAGGTTCGGCGCGTGAAGAGATTGGGAAATCGGGCTTTGCGCATTTCTTTGAACACATGATGTTTCAGGGGAGTGATCATGTAGCCGATGAGCAACATTTTAAAATCATTACAGAGGCAGGTGGCACGTTAAACGGTACTACCAATCGCGATCGTACCAATTATTTCGAGACCGTACCGGCCAATCAACTCGAAAAAATGTTGTGGCTCGAATCCGATCGTATGGGCTTTTTGGTGGATGCCGTAACGCAAAAAAAGTTTGAAGTCCAACGCGCTACGGTAAAGAATGAGCGCGGTCAAAATTATGATAATCGTCCTTACGGATTAGTGCAGGAGACCTTATCAAAAAATTTATATCCTTATGGGCATCCTTATTCATGGCTTACGATAGGTTATGTAGAAGATTTGAATCGGGTTGAGGTGCAAGACTTGAAGAATTTCTTTCTTCGTTGGTACGGTCCTAATAATGCTGTGGTAACGATAGGAGGCGATGTAAAAACCAAAGACGTAGTGAAGCTGGTCGAGAAATATTTTGGCAGCATACCGCAATGTCCAAAGGTCGAAAAAACGATATTGCCTTCGGTGCAAATCAAGCAAGATCGCTATGTTTCCATGGTTGATAATTATGCAAAATTACCTATGCTGGTTTGTGCATTGCCCACCGTACCTGCTTATCATAAAGATGAGGCAGCTCTCGATTGTTTAGCCGAAATTTTAGGGGGTGATAATAACTCTATTTTATATCAACGATTAGTAAAAACACAAAAGGCAGTGAGTGCCAGCAGTTCTAATGGAACCGATGAATTGGCAGGTGCGATGCAATTTCAGGTGATGACCAAGGGAGAAGAATCATTATCAGAAATGGTAAAACAAATACAGGAGGCCATCAAAGAGTTCGAGAAACGCGGTGTTAACGATGATGATATTGCTAAATTCAAGGCTAGTCGTGAGGCTAGTATCATTTACGGATTAGAAAGCGTAAGTGGCAAAGTATCTCAGTTAGCTTCTTTTCAAACCTTTACCGGCAACACAAATTTTATCAAAGAAGAATTGAAGCGATATACCCATGTTACCAAAGACGATGTTATTCGGGTATATAATCAATACATCAAAGGCAAGCCCATGGTTGTCGTAAGCTGTTTGCCCAAAGGAATGGAATTATTGAAGGCTGGGGAAGATAATTATACCGTTGCCCAGACCGGATATCAGGCACCCGACTATGGATATAGTGGTTTGAAGTATAGTAAAGCAAAAGATAATTTTGATCGAAACAAGATGCCGACACCGGGACCTAATCCGGTGATAAAATTGCCCAAGTATAAAACCATGGAGCAGGATGGGATGAAATTGTTGAGTGCAAAAACAGATGAGTTGCCGATTGTGGTTATTTCCATTGGATTAAAAGGAGGTCGAATGGCGGAGCAAAATGATCTGAGTAAAGCAGGCGTGGCGCAGATGTTTGCTGCCATGATGGATGAAGATACCAAGCTGCACACTGCAGAGGAGATGAGTGTAATGCTCGATAAATTAGGCAGTAGTATTTCTATTGGGAGTGATATCGACGAGACCGGCATTACCGTTCGTTGTTTGAAAAAGAATTTGCAGGCGACTTTAGATCTTTTAGAAGAAAGAATATTGCAGCCTAAGTTTACTGATGAGGCCTTCAATCGAATCAAAAACCAAAAATTAGAAGCCATAAAAAATGCGCGCACAAGGGCGGCCAATGTGGCTAGTATTGCCTTTGCAAAATTGAATTATGGTGCTTATAACGTGTTAGGTTATCCGGGCACTGGGTTTCAGCAAACGCTCGAAAAAATTACGGTAGATGATGTGATTGCTTATTATAAAAACTATACGAGTCGGAATGGGATGAAAGTTGTAGTGGTTGGAGATATCGATGATGCTGACGCGATGGACATTTTAGGTCGATTAAATCATTTGGATAATCATGAAGTGAATTTTACCGTGTTACCTGACCCAATTCCGGTTGAGCCGAAAACAGTGTATGTTGTCAATATCCCTAAGGCGGCACAAACCGAATTCCGGATTGGTTATGTTACCGATTTAAAGTATGATGCCTTGGGTGAGTACTATAAAAGCACCTTGGCGAACTTTCCGTTTGGGGGCTCATTTAATTGTAGAATTAATTTGAACTTGCGCGAAGATAAAGGTTGGACTTATGGGGCCCGCGGTGGATTTAGTGGCAATGATTATACAGGGACATATGTATTCTCTAGTGGAATAAAGACAGCGGCTACCGATAGTGCGCTTGTTGAATGTATGAACGAGTTAGATCATTATTTGAACGAAGGGGTTACGAAAGACGAACTCGCGTTCATGAAGAATGCGTTAGGTCAGAGCGATGCCCGTAAATACGAAACAGGATTTCAGAAGGCCGGATTTTTGGTGAACATTCTGCAGTACAATTTAAAGCCAGACTTCGTTGAGCAGCAAAATAAAATTTTGAAATCAATGACTGAGACAGAGATTAACACCTTAGCCAGAAAATGGTTAAATCCTGCCAAGATGAATATTGTTTTAGCAGGCGATAAAGACAAAATAGCACCGGCCATTCAAAAGCTAGGCTATCGCATCATAGAATTAACGCCAGAAGGGGATAGTAAAGAGTAAAATTGTTTTATCGTAAATTCTTTAAAAAGGGACATTTCGATGGGGATGTCCCTTTTTATGTATGATATTTTTTATGTATGATATTTTTTTCAATATAAACAAATCATTTACATTTGGCTATAATGCATGCCAGTAGAGGGTTTCAAGTTGTTGTCGGATAGCGTTAATGAATAGATTGAAAATTAATTCAAAAATAAACTTGGAGGCTACGAAATTCTGTCTACATTTGCCCTCCCTAATCGGGGAAGAAGTTCTCAAAAAAGCACGAAAAGTCGGTAGTGATATCAACTTAGTTTTTACAAAAACAAAAACATTTTTTTTCTAGAAAACTAGATAAAAATTTGGGA
>JBEISB010000139.1:0-6190 GCA_040375635.1 Chitinophagaceae bacterium
CCCTTCTGTTTACATAAATGATAATAAAAAAAGTCTGCTCGAGCAGACTTTTTTTTGGGCGATATTTTCTCAAAAGCACAAGGAAACGATATCGAAATCGTATTTTCCCCATGTGCTGATTCCTATTTATCGATTGCCAATCGCACGCAATATTTCGTCTAATTCGGCCTCACTCTTCGAAGGCTTTGCCTTCGCAAGTGGTATGTTCTTCGCAGGCTTTGCCTGTGCGGATAATTATGTAATTAGTTTGTGTTTTTAGGTACCTTTACTGATAAGCATTAAATCGTATTTTCCCCATGTGCTGATTCCTAATTATCGATTGCCAATCGCACGCAATATTTCGTCTAATTCGGCTTCGGTATGCACCATCAATTCGCGGGCCTTACCTCCCGAACCGGCACCCACGATACCGGCGGCTTCGAGCTGATCCATTATTCGACCGGCTCGGTTGTACCCCAAGTTGAATCTTCTTTGTAACATCGATGTAGAGCCACTCCCGGAGCTAACTACCAGTCGTGCACATTGCTCAAACATTTGGTCAACTTCTTTTAAGGAGCGACTGCCTCCTGCCGAAATATCCATCGCATCGCTGCCTTCGTATTCGGGTAAATCAAAGGCCGAAGGATATCCTTGTTGCGAACCAATAAATTCTACAATACGTTCTACTTCAGGGGTATCTACAAAGGCACATTGTACCCTCACAATATCACTGCCATTTAATATCAACATATCTCCTCTCCCAATCAATTGTTCAGCACCGCCGCTATCTAAGATAGTACGCGAATCGACTTTAGCAGAAACGCGGAAAGCAATTCGTCCCGGAAAGTTGGCTTTGATAGTTCCGGTAATTACATTTACCGAAGGACGTTGTGTGGCAATAATCAAATGAATACCCACAGCACGGGCCAACTGAGCCAACCGCGCAATTGGCATTTCTACTTCCTTTCCAGCCGTCATGATTAAATCGGCAAATTCATCTACCACTAATACAATAAAGGGTAAGTATTGATGCCCTTTATTTGGATTCAGTCGACGTTGAATAAACTTCTCATTGTACTCTTTGATATTGCGCACACCAGCCTCTTTGAGGAGGTCGTAGCGATTATCCATTTCAATACATAAGGCGTTTAAGGTATTAATTACCTTTTTGGTATCAGTAATAATAGCTTCTTCTTCGTTAGGTAACTTGGCAAGAAAATGTTTTTCGATGAGGCGGTAAATCGACAACTCCACTTTCTTTGGATCTACCATCACAAACTTCACCTGCGAAGGATGTTTTTTATACAGCAACGAAACTAAAATAGCATTAATACCTACCGATTTCCCTTGTCCCGTTGCACCCGCCATCAACAAGTGCGGCATAGTGGCTAAATCAACGATGTAATTTTCGTTATCGATTTTTTTACCAAGCGCAATGGGCAAGCTGTAAGGGTTATTGATAAATTTATCTGACGAAATCAAGGTGCGCATAGACACAATTTGCTTTCGTAAATTCGGGACTTCTATACCAATGGTTCCTTTGCCCGGAATCGGGGCGATGATGCGTATTCCTAGGGCAGAAAGACTCAAGGCTATATCATCCTCAAGGTTACGGATTTTAGAAATACGCACACCTTCAGAAGGAACAATTTCGTACAAGGTAACCGTAGGACCCACCGTAGCAGAAATCTTAGCAATACTGATTCCAAAGCTTTTGAGGGTATTGATGATTTGATTTTTGTTTTGCTCGAGTTCGTTTTTATCGATAGAAATTTCGTCGGTGCTGTGCTGATCGAGTAAATCGAGGGTTGGATATTTATAGTTGCGTAATTCGAGAGAGGGGTCGTAAGGTTCATCGGTACCTATCGATACCGGAGCCGATTTTGTCTTGGGCTTCACCTCATCATATTTCACCACCTCAAGGGGAAGTTCGTCGTTAGGTCCTAGCGATCCGGCAGATACCACGGGCTCATGAACCTCGGGTTCAAGTTCAATAGGCACGGGTTTGTTTTCTGTTTCTTCTGTTCGAACGGGATTCACAACCTCGATGGGTTCAGCAACTGGTGTTTCTTCTTCCCAAAATGAATCTGGAACTTCGGCAGGAACGGGGGTATCCACTATAAAGGGAACATCAGTAGGCATCGGAAGTTCGATCGGTTCGGCAATCACGGTGGGCAGAGGTTCTGCTTTGTCGGTATTGTTGTTTGTCGCGTATAACTGCGGCCAGATGGATAATCGCGACAAAGGAACGATGAGTAACATGAGTAACCCAAGACCATCGGCCAACATAAATAAGGTGGTTCCTGTTTTTCCGGAAATTCCTTCAAGCCATGGAATGATTTTTTCACCGAAGGCACCGCCATATGGGAAAGAATACATGGAAGAAGGTAGGGCCCACGAGAGCAGGGGACTGAGCAGGACTATGATGAGGGTGGCATAGAAAAAGCTACGCAAATTGCCATAAAAACGACGCCTAAATAATCGGTTTAGGCCCCAAATCAACACTACGGGGACTAGCAAAAAGGCGGAGAGACCGAATCCATTATAGAGAATTTCATGCGAAAGCCAAGCGCCTAATCGCCCTCCAGAATTAAGTACCTCTTGTGTTTGTTGAAACAGAAACGATACGCCATTATAAACCTTATCTTGATCAGATTTCCAGGTAAAGAGGTAGGAGATAAACGAAACACCCAGATAGAGGGCTAAAAAGATGAGTAATAATCCAACGAATCGGCGCACACGGGCGTCTCTGAGGATGGATACCCGTTTGCTCGGTTCAGGCTTTGTTGCCGTTGATTTTGCTGAAGGTTCTTTTCTAGGATTTGCCCGTTTTGCCATAGGTACAAACCTAATATTAATTTCTGAAAAAGAATTTGAGCAGATGCAGATTCACGCTTAGTTGTCGAAATGATTTGATACCTAACGTGAAAATGAATCCCTTCACGAACGGAAAAAGGAACTATTTTATCATAAATGCTAAGCATGAAAGACATGAAAAGAAATTGTAAAATCTACAAAAAGGATATACATTTGAGAATTCGTAACGTGAGATTACCTCTGACGCAAATATTTAATACAATGTTCAACGCGAAAAATAGTAAGTGGTTATCCTTCTTAATGCTAGGGTTGATGGTCTCAATTATTGGGAAGGCTCAAATCAATATTTCAGGAAATCAAACAGCTGCGGTGCTTGCGCAAAAATTAGTGGGTGCTGGTGTTACCATTTCTAATCCAGTATTAACATGTAATCAAAACAGCAATGGAACCTTTACGGTGGTTGCGAGTAATTTGGGTTTGGATAGTGGGATTATTTTAACCTCTGGTATTGCGCAAACTGGATTGGGTGGAATTAACGGCGCCAATGGCCCGTCTGCCAATATGCCCGCAAATTCTATGAGTGGAGCTGGCGATGCAGATTTGACAGCACTGGCATTAAATTCAACGTTTGATGCTTGTATCTTAGAGTTTGATTTTGTTCCCTTGGGCGATTCGGTAAAGTTTGATTATGTATTTGCTTCGGCAGAATATCAAAGTTTTACCTGTTCTAATTACGGAGATATTTTCGGATTCTTTATCAGTGGGCCTGCGATAACAGGTCCTTTTACGGGTGGTTCAAAAAACATTGCCTTGGTACCGGGTACGAGTTGCCCGGTGGGTGTAAATACTATCAATGGTTCTACTTCTAGTCCTTGTGGTCCGGTAGGACCGCCTTGCTCACCGCCCAATAATGCCCTGTTTACTAATAATATTGGGGGAACTACAGTAGCATATAATGGATTTACCCATGTACTTACGGCTATTTCTGAAGTAACCCCTTGTGTGCCTCATCATTTAAAGTTAGCGGTAGCCGATGCGTCTGACCAAACCTTAGATACGGGTGTTTGGATTAAGGCAGGAAGTCTATCCTCAAATGCTATCAGCTTTACCCCCCATTTCTAATTTATTAAATCCTTACCCATATATTGTAGAAGGTTGCGCTTCGGGTTTTGTAAAAGTAACGCGTCCAGTTGCCGGTCCTCTTCCTTACACGCTCAATTATCAGGTGGGGGGTGTAGCAACGTATCCGGCCGATTATGCCGTATCGAGTATTCCGGCAGGCTCTCCGTTCGGTACGGTTACCATTCCGGCTGGTGATACAGTAGCCTATATCGCCATTGCTGCTTTACAAGATGGGATCAACGAACCCGACGAAGAAATTAAAATTTATCAATTGGCTCCTTGCACCAATTCAATTATTGATTCTGTGAGTTTGTTTATCAGTGACTCTTTCAAGATGCATATCATTACACCCGATACAGCGGTTTGTCGCGAAGACAGTGTGCATATTTTAGTGTTCGGTTCTGATTCATTTCAATACACTTGGACACCAGCCACTAACATTAATAATGCAGGGATTAAAGAACCAATGGTGAGTCCTAATTTTACTACCGATTATATCGTGTGTGCAACCTTACCAGGTTCGGGTTGTGCCCCTAAATGTGATACCATAAAAATAACCATCAATCAACAACCGAATGTATTTATTGGAAACGACACGATAAATTGTCAGGGGATGAGTCTGCCTTTGAATCCGGTGATTACCCCAATCCAGCCCTATACGTACACTTGGAGTCTAACGGGGGTAGGGGCAATATCGGCTACGAATATTTTAAACCCAACGGCTACTTTTAATAATACGGGTACTTCTCAAATTATACTTCATGTAGAGCCTCAGGCAGCGGGATGTGAGGGAGATGATACTTTAAACGTACTCACCTTGCCGAACGATATCACGCTTGTGAATAATGATACCATTGTTTGTCAGGGATCAACGGTTCAGGTCGTTGTATCAGGGCATCCTTTATTCAGCTATAACTGGTTCCCTTCTACCTATTTAAATAATCCAACCTTGCAGAATCCGATTTCTGTACCGGATAGTTCTGTTTTCTATACGGTAGTGGCTACGTATCCGGGTTGTTTGCCGATGACGAAATCATTCAATATCGAAGTTCAGCCAGTACCTGTCATCAATGCCGGTCCAGATAGAGATATGTGCGATTGGGATACCGTTCGTTTGTTTGTTGATGTAGAACCAAAATGGTACAATCAATATCTTTATTCTTGGTCGCCTAGTGCTGTCTTGAACAATCCAAATATTCAAGGACCTATATTTAGTGGTCATGCCAACACCAATATGCAAGTTATCGTGAGCACACCCATTGGTTGCGCAGATACAGACAATGTATTGGTGACAGTTTATCCATCGGAGTTTGCGCAAGTAACCCCAACTGAGACTACCATTTGTCCTTTAGATTCGGTGCAGTTTCAAGCAGTAGGGGGTGTGAGTTATGTGTATACGCCGGGTATTTATGTTAACGATTCCACGATAGCAGATCCTATGGCTCATCCTTTGGCGACAACAGAGTATACAGTTTATGCCACGAGTGTACTAGGATGTATCGATACTGATATTGTAAGGATTACGGTGGCTCCCGATGCAGTTATTGATGCAGGAGATGATGTAACCTTATATCCCGGGGAAAGCATTGAAATGATGCCTGGCGGAAATTGCTCTTATTTCAATTGGTTTCCGGATTATCATCTTACCGATAAAAATAGTAAGAACCCGATTGCTGATCCACCGGTTACTACGCGTTACTATGTAAGTGGCACTACCGAATTTGGATGTTCGGCTATCGATTCAATAAACGTTAGGGTTTCTCCCGAAACAATATTAGATTTGCCCAACGCATTCAGTCCGGGTGCAGGTACCGGAATCAACGACGGTCTACACATTATTGTAAGGGGTATTGCTACATTAAAATACTTCCGAATTTATAATCGTTGGGGACAAATGATTTTCGAGACTACCGATATCAATCAGGGCTGGGACGGACGGTTTCAGGGCGTTCCGCAACCTTTGGGTACATATGTGTATGTAATCGAAGCGACGACCTCAACCGGAAAACCATTTTACAAACAAGGAAACATAACATTAATTCGATAAAACTATACGTACAATGAAATTCAGATCAGCAACAATAAAACTGGCAGCCGCTTTTTGGGCTGTGATGAGTATAGGATCTGCCCAGGCGCAAGACATGCACTTTTCGCAGTTCAATGGTGCGCCCATGATTTTAAATCCGGCACTTACCGGTCTTTTTAATGGGCAATATCGCTTTACCGGGATATACCGTAACCAATGGTCTAGCGTAACCACTCCTTATGTAAC
>JBEISB010000131.1:0-6471 GCA_040375635.1 Chitinophagaceae bacterium
GACACACGCTTTAAACGCACAATATGTGCCGACGCCCGCTATATTTTTTGGGTAGTTGATAAAGTGCTGGGCGGAACGTCCTTGATGAAAGAACTCGATTTGAAGAATTAATTACTCAACTCCTTATTAGAAAAACGTCTGCTTTATGCGGGCGTTTTTTTATTGCTACATATGTCATGTCATTCCATAAAATAAGGGCGACAATTCAAACCCACTCATAATAATTATCTTCGCCCTTACAAACGATTACAACATGAACATTCTACTCTGCCTTCTATGTATTATCGCCATCCTCCTTGCCGTTGTTCTCATCATCGCGTTATTTATGAAAAAAGATTATCTCGTTGAGCGCGAGATAGAAATCGAGAAAACTAAAGATGAAGTTTTTGCCTATCTTAAATCTCTAAAAAATCAAAATGAATGGAGTGTTTGGAGTCAGCTCGATCCTAATATAAAAAATGAATTCCTAGGTATTGATGGCACAGTAGGTTTTATATCGAAATGGAAAGGCAACAACAAAGTAGGAGAAGGCGAACAGGAAATAAAAAAAATTACAGCAGGCGAACGCATCGACAATGAACTTCGCTTTATGAAACCCTGGAAATCAACCAGTGAGGCCTACTTTATTACCGAAGCCATTCGTGGATCTTCAACAAAAGTAAAGTGGGGCATCAAGGGAACTATGCCCTACCCAATGAATGCGATGCGTCTTATTATGAACATGGATAAAATGCTGGGAAAGGATTTTCAACAAGGACTCGAAAATCTAAAAAAGAAACTCGAATCATAAATGATTTGGCGATCTGTCATGGGTGGTGTTTGAGCGCCTGCTATGCTTCGGCGCAAGAAAGTGGATACTATGCCTAGCGTTCAATAACAACTGCTTTTGAGCTCTGTGAGCCCGTAAGTCTGACAAAAATTCGTGTCAAATCTAATCTCCTTGGTTATCATCATTGCTTTGTAGTGTTCAATGATTTTATGAGAAAATATATTAACGGAATCAACATGAGGGCAACTGTCGTTGGTAAGAACCAAATACCGATTCTATGTACGTTACTGATTGTCTGCCATGTTATTGCACCAAAAATAACAAGGATAATGAACTTCAAATATCTAAGAAGTCTTGTTGCATTAGTGTATTGACTCAATGCATTGTCTTCCGTTATTTGGGTGGGATAATTAAATAGGTGAGGAAATTTATTTAGCAGGGTTAGCCCGATGAATAATATTGTCGCAATTATCGGTAAAGTCAAAATATTTTCCTTTCCACCAAATCTATCCGCAACGCCCACACCATTATAGTGAATCGGAATTGTGTCGGGCAAGGTTATGTAATTTGTGATTACCAAAATCCAAATGGCAAACACTAAAATCCAACCAAGAATTTCAAGCGCCTTGTCGAATAGGGTATGTTGTAATTCGATTTTAGGTCTATTGTTCATGTGTCATGAAGTGTATAAAAAATTGTTTACAGCACCACCCATACCTATTATTAATCGCTCACCTGTTTGATGTAAAAAAATATGGATTCAGTTACACAAACTACAGATAAGTAGCCATTTCGGATTGAAGTTTAGCAGCTTCTGTACGGGCTTTTTCGGCAAAATCTAATCCCTGCGAAGCAAAAATGACTTGTCGAGATACATTCACCAAAATGCCACCATCCTTATTGAGGCCATATCGACTCACATCGGCCAAGCTACCTCCTTGTGCACCTACGCCAGGAATAAGTAAAAAATGATTCGGAATTATTTTTCGAATGTCGGCTAACTGTTCGGCCTTGGTGGCCCCGATTACAAACATCAAATTTTCGGGTGTACCCCATTCGCTTACGGTACGAATTACTTTTTCAAAAAGTCGCTCATCGCCGCATGATAAGGTCTGAAAATCATAAGCCCCTTCGTTGGAGGTAAGTCCAAGTACGATGGTCCACTTTCCATCAAACGCCAAAAAAGGTTGCACACTGTCTTTGCCCATATAAGGAGCTACCGTGATACTATCAAAAGACATAGCCTCAAAAAAGGCCTTGGCATATTGCGTGCTCGTATTTCCGATATCACCGCGTTTAGCATCGGCAATCGTAAACAAATTTTCGGGTATGTACGAAAGCGTTTTCTGCATAGTCTCCCAGCCCGATAATCCGCGGGCTTCATAAAAGGCAGTATTGATTTTATAACTCACACACAAATCATGAGTGGCATCGATAATGGCTTTATTGAAAGCAAATACTGGATCTTCTTCTTGTAAAAGATGAGCAGGGATTTTTGCAATATCCGAATCGAGTCCAATACAGAGATACGATTTTTTAACTTTGATTTGCTCAATGAGGGTTTGACGATGCATAGAATTAATTTGCGATCTCCACAATTTTAGTAGGTTCGAGGTTGGCATTACGTATAGATATCTGACGAGCCACTTGCTGGGCTACCGCTTCGATAGCGGCTTTCGAAGTCGCATCGCCATTGGCATACGCGGGTTGTCCTTCATCACCGCCTTCACGAATACTCATAGTTATCGGAATTTCGCCGAGATAGGTGACTTCAAACAAATCAGCCAATCGTTTTCCACCACCGCGGCCAAAAATATAATACTTGTTTTCGGGCAACTCGGCCGGCGTAAAGTAGGCCATATTTTCAACAACACCCAATACCGGCACTTTAATTTGAGGACCATCAAACATCATGATTGCTTTTTTGGCATCGGCTAAGGCTACTTCTTGCGGCGTGGTAACAATGACAGCGCCGGTAACCGGAATGGTTTGCACCATAGTTAGATGAATATCGCCAGTTCCGGGAGGTAAATCGATTACTAGGTAATCTAAATCTTCCCACAAAACATCAGTCACAAATTGCTTGAGTGCGCTGCTGGCCATAGGTCCACGCCATACAACGGCTTGTTTATCATCTATCAACAAACCAATGCTCATAGCTTTAATACCCATCACATCAATGGGTACAATCATTGCTTTCCCATCAACATCTTTCATCAAGGGGCGTTCGCCACGAATACCCAACATAATCGGAATGGAAGGTCCATAAATATCAGCATCCATCAAGCCCACTTTGGCCCCATCTTTTGCCAAGGCTAAGGCTAAGTTTACCGAAACCGTCGACTTGCCCACACCGCCTTTGCCGCTTCCTACGGCGATAATATTTTTCACCTTGGGCAGTACCATTTTATTGTCTTTACGGTTGCTATTCACCTTCGCACTAAAATTCACTTGCACTTCGGCTTCTTTACTTACCAAGATATGGATGGCATTTTCACAGGCCTTTTGAATGAGATCTTTGAGTGGACAGGCTGGGGTGGTTAACACGACCGTAAATGATACTTTATTCCCATCTATCAGAATATCTTCAATCATATTTAAGGTAACTAAATCCTTACCTAAATCAGGCTCCTGCACATTACTGAGGGCTTCGAGAACTTTTTCTTTTGTCATGTTGCTAAAAATGATTGTTAAAAATCGGAGCAAAGGTAACGACAAATACCCTTTATCGGCCTTTTCGGTTAGCTTTGTCGCGTGAAGAAATTCTTGCTATTATGCGTTCTTGTATGGACAGCCTCTACACAATGTCGGGCCCAATTTGGCTTCGATAATATGGTAGAACTTACCGGCGTGGTAATGAGTACCGACAGTTTGCGCTATTTACCTTATGTAACCGTATTGGTTCCATCGAAACAAAATGGCACCATGACCTCAGACAAAGGCGTGTTTTCATTAATCGTAAACAAAGGCGACACCTTAGAATTTCGCAGCATCGGCTTCCGTAAGAAAAGATATATAGTGCCAAAAGACCTCAACCAAACCCGTTATTCGATTATCCAATTGATGACGCAGGATACATTTTATTTGGCCACCACGATTATTCGGCCCCGTATTTCAAAAGAAGAGTTTGATCAAGCGTTTCGTAAAATGTATATCCCCGACGACAAACTCGAAACCGCTCGAAAAAATACAGAATTTCAAACCATGCGTATGCTAGCCATGATGGTGCCTAGAGATGGTCGAGAAAATCAACATGTGTATCAGAGTATGGTTGCGCAAAAAAATTATTGGGCCGGACAGCAACCTCCTATGACGATATTTAACCCGTTTGCGTGGATGGAGTTTTTTAATGCTTGGAAACGGGGAGATTTTAAACGAAAGAAATAAGCCTACTTCTTGCGCACATTGGGTTTTACCTCTGTCATGTTATCGGGCAGATCCGTATATTTAATCCGTTTTCTATTTTTTGTATCTATCCAATCGCCAGCCGTAGCTTTTGTATTTGCATGCGGTAAGGTTTTCATTTTCTGCTGCATAAACAGAGTATCCTGATGGGTAAGTCGAGAATAGGTTGTATCAAAAACAATATCATCTACCTGATACTCAACCAACCGTTTAATTTCTTTTGATGGAGGTTCGTAATACGTCCAGATGCCATGACGCACACTTCCTACATCTGTTTTTACAACGACGGGCTTCAGTACCTCGGTATTGGCTTGTTCAACCAAAACGGTATCATACAATTTTTGAGCATTTAAGGCTAAATAATGTCCAACACAAAGAAGTTGCCCCTCTTCAAAATAACGAGCCTCTCCATCCTTAAGTCCTTTTTTAAAATTCTCTTCCGACACCAATACACCATTATTTTGATGGGTTCGCCATAGTCCTGTTTTTAATCCTTGTTCGTAACTCCCCACCTCCATAAAAGCGGGTTCTTCGTAATGCGCAGGATGTTCGAGTAACCAACGCCCCTGTCTGATTCCCTTTGCATCCAATCGATTAATAGTATCGCCATTATCTAACACCTCATACGACAGCCAATGGGGGCCTTCAACTATCGGCACTGCAGCT
Organism: Chitinophagaceae bacterium; assembly: GCA_040375635.1. Lineage (GTDB taxonomy): Bacteria > Bacteroidota > Bacteroidia > Chitinophagales > Chitinophagaceae > OLB11. Next base: position 4,841 of record JBEISB010000131.1, read on the forward strand.
GCAAGCTTGGGAGCGGACTTAGGGGATGATGTTTTTTTTTGCGCAGAGACTTGCACAGGCAAACATGCCCATAATATACCGATTAGTCTTGGCAGAATCAATTTCCCCTTCATGGTTCACAATAATACGGAATTCGGTAAGAATATAAATCACAGGACCTAATTTAGCGACATGAATATTTTCAAAACGTTTACCCGTATTAGTTTATTGCTCCTGAACTTATCTTGTCTGCAAACGCAAGCCCAAACGCCTGCCGAAGATCGACTCCATTCTATCCAACAAAATCAAGAGTCGATTTCGCCATTCGCAAAAATGAACTTCAGGAATATTGGTCCTAGTATTATGAGTGGTCGTGTAACCGACATTGAAGTGAATCCTCAAAATCCTCATGAATTTTATGTAGCCTATGCCAGTGGTGGTGTATGGTATTCGAACAACAACGGACTTTCGTTTACGCCGATTTTCGATAATGAGGCCTCCATAACGATTGGTGATATGGCTATGAATTGGAAGAACAACGAGCTGTGGGTAGGCACCGGCGAAGTCAATTCATCGCGCTCGTCGTATGCAGGTACAGGGGTTTATCTCTCAGCCGATAGTGGTAAAACCTGGCAGCATAAAGGATTACCCGAAAGTCATCACATTGGTCGTATTGTGCTACATCCCGAAAATCGTTCGATTGCCTGGGTGGCTGTACTTGGCCATTTATATACCCCCAATACAGAACGAGGTATTTTTAAAACAATAGATGGCGGTAAAACATGGAAACAAACGCTCTTCATCAACGACACAACAGGATGTGTGGATTTGCAAATCAACCCACAGCATCCTGATATCCTTTATGCCAGTGCCTGGACCCGCACCCGCAGTGCTTGGAATTTTAGTGGAAATGGCGATGGGTCGGCTATTTATAAAAGCACAGATGGTGGCGAACATTGGCATAAAATCACGAACGAAGAAAGCGGCTTTCCGACTGGAAAAGGTGTTGGTCGTATTGGCATCAGCATTTGCAGAGACCATCCCGAAACCGTGTATGCAATCCTCGACAATCAATTCAATCAAAAAGAAGATCGCAATGCTGAGAAAAAAATGAATGCCCGCGACCTTAGTGTTCTATCGACTGACGATTTCTTAGCCCTCGACAATGATAAACTTGGTGAGTATCTACATAACAATGGATACCCCGAAGAATACACAGCCGAATCTACCAAAGAAGCCGTACGCAAAAAAACATATACCGTAAAAGATATTGCCGATTGGAAGCTCGCCGATGCAGATGCCAATTTATTTAATACCCCAGTGATTGGTGCCGAAGTATACCGCAGTAATGATGGCGGAACTCATTGGCAAAAAACACATAACGACTTACTCAATGGGGTATACTTTACCTATGGTTATTATTTCGGCACCATTAGCGTATCGCCTACTAATCCCGAAAAAATTTATATTGCTGGATATCCTGTCTTGAAAAGTATAGATGGCGGCAAAACCTTTACGGACATTGATGGAGATAATTGTCACCCCGATTATCATCGTGTCTGGATACACCCACAAAATGACGAATACATTATTACCGGCAATGATGGCGGGTTAAACATTTCGTATGATGGCGGTACCCATTGGTATAAAGC
>JBEISB010000167.1:0-5058 GCA_040375635.1 Chitinophagaceae bacterium
GCCAATGAGTTGGTATTAGGTGCTGCCTCTGGATTTATTATGAATCCGAATCACGAAGATGATGTTGTGAATTCTGTATTTTATTTAGGGGCTTGGTATCGTTACGGCGATGCGATTGCTCCCTATGTAGGTTTCGAATGGGCTAAGGCCAAAGTGGGAATTACTTATGATGTGAATTTGAGTGGATTTACACCGGCTACTAAAGGTAACGGGGCCCTCGAGATCTCATTGATTTACAATGGTTGCATTATTCGCAACGAAACCCGTACTTATAACTTCTCTTGTCCACGTTTCTAAGCGATTTATACAAATAAGGAAAAGGTCACTTCGGTGGCCTTTTTTTATGGCGTTCTTTTACTGCGTACACTCAGTATGTAGTGCCCTAATACCTTTGTTGGCTACTTTACCCATTATACATTACACTATGAATAAAACAGAATTACACGCTCGATTCGACAACATCTACAAAGATCTCAATACCGAACAACGACAAGCGGTAGATCATATCGAAGGACCTGTATTGGTTGTGGCCGGACCAGGCACAGGCAAAACACAAATTTTGTCGGCAAGAATTGGAAAAATCTTACTCGAGACTGATTTTCTGCCCGATAATATTTTATGTTTAACCTATACCGATGCCGGCAGGGTAGCTATGCGGAAACGTTTGCAGGATATGATTGGTGCCGATGCATACCGCGTGCAGATTCATACCTTCCATTCGTTTTGTAATCAGGTAATTCAAGAGAATGTAACCTTGTTCGATAAAAATGTACTTGAGCCTGTATCGGATCTCGAACGGGTGGCTTACATCCGAGAAATCATCGACAGTTTGCCCAAAGAAAATCCCCTCCGTCGTTTTCGGGGCGATGTATATTATGAAATCGATCGCCTAGTCGAATTGTTTGGGGCCATGAAGCGAGAAGGGTGGACCCGTAAATTCGTTATATCGGCAACAGAGTCATACATACAACAACTACCTGAGATGGAGGAATTTCAATATAAAAGAAATTACAAGGAGTTCAAGGCCGGGGATCCCAAACAGAATTTAATTGATGAGGTGGCTGAGAAAATGCAACTATTGATTTCTGCCGCTAATGTGTTCGATGTGTATCAAGATGTGATGAAAAAAAATGGACGTTATGATTTTGATGATATGATTAATTGGGTGATTACGGTGTTTATGGAGCATGAGCATATCTTGTTCGACTACCAAGAACGTTTTCAGTATATTTTAGTAGATGAATTTCAGGATACAAGCGGTACCCAAAATAAACTGGTCGAACTCTTGTGTGCAGGCGTTGAGCAGCCGAATTTATTTGTTGTCGGCGATGACGATCAATCCATTTATCGTTTTCAGGGGGCCAATATTGAAAATATCATCAATTATAAAAATAACTACGAAGGACAGTTATATCATGTGGTGTTGCAGGCTAATTATCGATCTACACAGGCCATCTTGGATGCTTCTCAAAAGGTAATTCAAAATAATAAACTTCGACTTTCAGGGCATGAGCCTGGCATCGTAAAACAGCTTTTAGCAGCCAAGAAAGAACGAATAGCATCGCCTGTACTTCCTCAATTTCAGGTTTACGAAACTCCATTCCAAGAGATGGTGGCCATTTGCGAATACGTGTACCATCTTATTCAAGCAGGTACCCAACCAGAACGAATTGCCATTCTATATAAAGAGAATAAATGGGGCGATGAGTTACTAAAGTTTTTTAAAGCCAAACAAATTCCTTTCTATACCCGTAAAAAGGAAAACCTGTTTCAGATTCCGATGGTACAAAAAATGCTCAGGATCATTCGATATATCGCATCGGAATTACATATCCCCGGAAGTGGTGATGCCATGCTTTTCGAAATTCTGCATTTTGATTTGTTTCGTATTCCTCCTTTTGAGCTAGCGAAAGCAAGTATTCAATACTCGGCCCTCCCTTATGAACAACGTCATTCCTTGAGAGTGTATCTTCAGGCCTTATGTAAACCTCGCAATGCCGGTCTTTTTGAAGAAGGTCCCGCAGAGACATTACAAGAGGCGATGCGCTTGTTGGATAAGTGGATTGGTGATAGCTTGAACCTACCGGTGATACAGTTGGTAGAATGTATTTTGATGGAAGCAGGCTTTCTGTCGCAGGCGATTGCTGATACCGAAAATAAACTTTGGAATCTCGATGTCTTACGAGCATTTCTGGATTTTGTGAAGGGCGAAATGCATCGTAATCCAAGATATACCTTGTCCGCCCTGCTAGAGGTCATTGATTTGATGGAAGAACAAAAAATTACTATGCCCTTATACCGTGCGATTGGAAATGAAAACGGCGTGAATTTATTGACAGTGCATGGTTCTAAAGGGCTTGAATTTCAGCATGTCTTTTTGATGAACACAACGGTTTCAGCTTGGGAAGGACAATCGAAGCGTAATCGCGGATATAAGTATCCAGACACTTTGTTTCGTTCAAATACGTTTACCTCTGAGGTCGATTCTCTAGAAGAATCTCGACGATTATTTTTTGTGGCGATTACCCGTGCCGAAGAATATCTGTATATCAGTTGGGCTAAAAAAGATGATCGAGAGAAACCCCTTGAACCCTCTCGCTTTATTGCAGAAATCCGAGAGCATTACGATTATCCCGTTCAGGTGATGACCCTCGAAAATGCTATCATGGAAAAATATGTAGCTATTTACCTCGAACGAAATAAACGTCCTCGTATCGATGCCGGCGAACGTCATCTTATTCAGCCGCTATTGGATAATTTTGTAATGAATGCAACGGCGCTTAATAATTACCTGAACTGTCCACTCAAATTTTATTATCTCAATTTGATCCGGGTGCCAGGTGTCAGAAACGAATCCACTGAATTTGGTAGTGCCGTTCATTTTGCGCTCGAAGCCTTGTTTAAGAAGATGAAAGATAATCAGGATGTATTTCCAGGCCTCGATGTATTTCTCCAATCCTTCGAATGGTATATGGCTAAACATCGTGAAAGTTTTACTCGAGAGGGCTTCACTCGTAAGCTAGAATACGGTCATACCATTCTATCGGCTCTCTACGAAAATTACGTAAGCCAATGGCATAAGGTGGTGAGTATTGAGCATCCTGTTAATGGTGTGGTTTGGGATGGTGTGCCCATGAAAGGGAAAATGGATAAGTTAGAATATTATGCAGAGAATCATCATATCCGGATTGTAGATTATAAAACAGGAGATCCTGCGAAGGCAAAAGCAAAATTAAAACCCGTAAGCGCCAAGGATCCTTTAGGGGGTGATTATTGGCGACAAGCAGTATTCTATACTTTGTTGTTAGATCGAAAAAGAATTGCAGGTTATGAAGCTTCGGGAACGCTCTTCCATTTTCTGGAGCCTGATGGAGACAATAAATACCTCACCCATGAGATTACACCAACGATCGATGATATGGCCGTTGTGGGTTCTCAAATCAAAAACACTTGGGATCGTATCCAAGCGCATGATTTTTATACCGGCTGCGGTGACGAAAAATGTTATTGGTGCAATTTTGTCAAAAAAAGTAAGCAATACGTGGAGTTAACAGAAATCTCCTTGGAGGATACAGAGAGCGAAGACTAAGAACGTATTATTGTCAGAGAACAGACAGGGCTATCGTCTAGGAGGGCTTCGATGTACTATTCATAAATTCTCTTTGCTGTTTGTAATGAACCCTTACCTTTGCGACACGGAAAAAGAATAACATGAAAGAAGTTTATATTGTTTCGGCAGTACGCACGCCGATGGGAAGTTTTGGAGCCTCATTAAAGGATATTTCTGCCACAAAATTAGGCGCAGTGGCTATTGCTGAAGCGGTAAAAAGAGCAGGGATTACGCCTAACGATGTTCAGGATGTGTTGATGGGTGTTGTGATGCAGGCCGGTTTAGGTCAGGCTCCGGCGCGTCAGGCGGCGAAATTTGCCGGACTGCCCGATCATGTAAATTGTACTACCATTAATAAGGTTTGTGCCAGCGGTATGAAGGCTGTTATTCAGGCTGCCCAAAGTATTCGTTTAGGTGATGCTGATGTCGTTGTGGCCGGTGGGATGGAAAGTATGAGTAATGTTCCGTTCTATTCAAACCATATGCGTTGGGGAAATAAATATGGTAATGTAAGTCTCGAAGACGGTATTGCGAAAGATGGTTTAATCGATGTATATCATAACTATCCTATGGGTAATGCTGCAGAATTGTGCGCGAAGGAATGCAATATTAGTCGCGAAGATCAGGATGCCAGTGCTATTGAGAGTTATCAACGCAGTCAAGCAGCTTGGGAAGCTGGAAAGTTTGATGCTGAAGTAGTTCCAGTAGCTATTCCACAGCGCAATGCCGATCCTAAAATGTTTACTCGTGATGAAGAACCTTGGAATGTAAAGTTTGATAAAATTCCAAGTTTGAAACCTGTCTTTGCAAAAGACGGAACAGTGACAGCAGCCAATGCGAGTACCATGAATGATGGCGCTTCGGCTTTGGTATTGATGAGCAAAGAAAAAATGGAATCTCTCGGACTCAAACCTTTGGCCAAAATATTAGCGTATGCTGATGCAGAACAAGCTCCTGAATGGTTTACCACATCGCCAAGCTTAGCTGTTCCGAAAGCAGTAGAAAAGGCGGGCTTGACGATGGATCAAATCGACTTTTTTGAATTAAATGAGGCCTTTGCTGTTGTGAGTGTTGTAAACACCCGTAAAATGAATCTCGATAAAAATAAGGTGAATGTATATGGTGGCGCAGTGTCTATGGGGCATCCTCTTGGAAATAGTGGATCTAGAATTTTAGTTACCTTAAACAGTGTATTGCATCAAGAAGGTGGAAGATACGGTGTGGTTGGGATCTGCAATGGTGGCGGTGGCGCATCGGCAGTGGTGATTGAAAAGTGCTAGCATCCTCAAGTCGGGTGAGGGATTCATCTCAATAATTACCCAATTGATAGGGATTTCAGATAGGCATAAAAGATTGATTATCGTGATGCCATGGATATTCCTTTACCTTTGATTTTGTTTATGAAATCAACTGCTTCCTTCTTTTTTCTTTTATTATTGGTTTGTACC
>JBEISB010000267.1:0-1783 GCA_040375635.1 Chitinophagaceae bacterium
AAGGAATACAGTTACAAGTATTCTGGCGAGCAAACTGTAGGGGGTAAAAAGGTTGACGTTATTTTATTAATGCCTACCAACAAAACAAAACAGTTCTCTAAAGTTGAACTAATGATCGATAAAGAAAGTGTAATTGCGGGTGGAAAAATGTATGAGAAAAATGGAAACGTTTATGCATACAATGTGAGTGCGTATACCCCCAATCCAAACTTATCAGATAATCTTTTCATCTTTGATGCTAAAAAATATCCAAAAGTAGAAGTAGTAGACTTACGGTAAGCGTTATTTCAAACGCCGGTAGCTTTTTCCATAATCTGCTGATTCAAAGACGAGCTGATTGTGGACTTGTTTCTTGTAGGAAAGGCTTGCACCCATTGAAATTTGGATATGTCCATCATCTGAAAAAGATATAGAGCGAATCTCGGATAATGGTTTGTTTATCGGAAATGAAATCTCTTTGGGTTGCCAAGTTTCTCCTCCGTCATGAGTAAAACTGCATAAAAGTTTACCCTCGGCGACTGACCATATGATTATACCTCGTAAGCTATCGAACATATAAAAATTCTTGTCTGATAAGTTGGCTGGATAGGTAACGCCAGTCAACGCTAATACACGTCGCCAGGTTTTGCCTCCATCAGTGGTTTTATTGAGTCGATTATAGTAGGCATAAAATCCGCCGTGTTATGTGATAAATCCGTTTTGATCGTCTAAAAAAAATACAGCCCCTCGGCTACCGCCGGGAATATCTCCGTAATCAGAAACTAAGTATCGCTGTGTATCCGCAGCATGGTAACTAAACGACTCAAGATAGTATCGGCTTTGTGAATCTTTTGGCGTTACACTCACTAGCTGACGAAAAAAACCTCCAGTTAATAGTTGCGTATCCAAAATATGCCTTTCTTGGGCAATACTTGTTTGGACTTGCAACAAAATGAGTCCTAAACTACAGGTATTGTATAGTTTCTTCAAGATGATCACGACGATTATTTTACTTCTAACTCATCGATAAAGATAAAAGTCGGGAAGCCCCGTCCCTCGTGCCACTGCGGCATTTCTCCAAAATTCTTGGCAATCATTTTTACATAACGTGCTTTGCGTTCGCAGGTCGTGTTGAAATTAGAAATGCTGACAGTCAGGTCATGATCTGATTTATGCGTAGGAATTTCTTTCACTAAGGTCCAGTTATTCATATCATCACTGGTGTAAAAGTCAACTTCCTTCGGATAAAAAATCCATGCGTTTTGATCTTCTAAGAAATTGGCGCCAATACTGTGAATCTCTTTGGGCGCTTTAAAGGCCATAATCACTTCAACATCTTGTCCTTGATAGCCTTGCCAATCGCCTGATCGCCAGCTTGTTTTTCCATAAATGCCATCCATTAATCCTTCTGCCCCATTTGCATGATAGGATTTATTGTATTCTGATCGCAAGATAATCTCCCTATCGTTGGGTAATTGAGTGAATACGGCTTCTTGTATCGGTGAGGCTGACACTTCTTCCTCTCTGGTTGCTGAATTACTGACAAATGATTTGGCTTGAAACTTTACAGCAAATGATTCTGTGAAATTCTTATTTGTGAAGGCGTCGGCATTCATCCATGCTCCATGATTGACACTGGCAAAAATGCGATACGAGTACATTGAATCCGGTGCGGTAACCGGTTGAAACTTCAAGGTCATATTATTTTTAAAAATACGAGGACATGCTGCAATTGAGGGGTTAGGGGTAAAAGGTGCCGCTATGTTGGTCTTGCTATTTGCCGTTTCTTCTTCTAAAATTCCTG
>JBEISB010000248.1:0-2296 GCA_040375635.1 Chitinophagaceae bacterium
GGAAGATAAATTCTGCTTCTCTTGGCATTTGTGTCTTTTGAGGTTGATCGGCAATAGCAACAAATTTATTGTTCAGGTATATGCTTAGGTTGGTCTCCTTTACATCCAAGCCAAATTTGTTGGGATTATAATAGGCGAGTTCGATTCGTAAGGCAGCATTTTTTAAACTTAAGGTCTGCAACTCGGTACGCTTAATACCTTTATAATCGATTTCTTTTACTTTGGTGCAGCTGGCAGACTGCAACATAAGCGTGCTTATGATAAGCATGAAGTAAAGGGGGATATGTTTCATATAGATTATTTAAAAAATTCAAAGACTTTATGAATGAGTTTATTATCGCCATTTTCAGGATCCTGGAGTAATTGGTAACGCCATCCTGGATTATTGATTTCTCCGCTTACATTCGAGTGCAAGAGGTACATCTGATTGCCAATCATGCCCGGCTGATAGAAAAGGAATTTTAAATTGCTTTTTTCGCCCGAGCGGTAGTAAAACCAGATCTCGTAAGGTAGAGCTGATTTTTCGGTAGGTACCCTTTCTATTTTATCGGGCGCTCCATATTGGATATAAATGCGCCCCCGATCGGTTTCGTAACCTGGGGTTGAGTGAGTGCCATATTTTTTTGATAATTCATTTAAGGTTGCGGCATAATCATTCCAAGCTTTTTCGGGGTCTGAGGCATTTCGATTTTGCCAGAAATTATAAAAAAATCGCCTCATTGTTTTTTCATCGGTGGCGTTGCTGAGTTCTTTAATGACTCTTCGTTCTGCTACATTCGATAAGGGGCTCAAGGCTTGAATATTTCGGCGTAAGGTTTCTGTATTATACTTCCCCGCAAAACTTTTCATCAAATCTATTTCTTGTAAGTTCGATGTGGTATCAGCGGCTAGGGTATAATCGACAGGATGTGGATTGCCTGCGCGTAAAATCTGAAACGGTATCTTTTCGGTACGCAAAACCGTTAATGAATCTTGTAAATAAGTTACAATCAAATCATAATTACCGGAGGCCATACTTTGTTCGGGGAAGACAAGACTATCCACAAGGCGATTCGTGTGGATGTTAGTGTTTATGCGCTTACTGATGATAGAGCGGAGTCGATTTTGTTGCAGCGATTTTTTTTTAATTTCGAGATAATAGAATGAGTGTTCGTTTCCTTTGTCGGCAGGGGGCGTCTCTATTTGCACGTAAAGAGATGTGGCACTGGTGTCAAAAAAGGTGTGCTCGAAAGGGGCTAAGGTGATAGTAGCAGAGGAGTCGGCAACGAATAGTCGGTCGCTGATGCGAATGTTTTCCGATTGAGCCCATATCCGGGTTGTAAAACTCACGATTCCTATAATTGGAAGAATTACCTTTGTCCGCATTGCGCGAAAGTACGATGAGCCAACAAGATACCCTATTTCTGTCTGCCGAATATTTTCCAAGTATTGCTTGGTATGCCCATCGATTGCAAGCCGATCGTGTTGGGATACATACCCGCGAATCGTTTGTGCGTTCGAGTTTGCATAATCGTTGTTATATTACCGGACCCAATGGAATTTTGATGTTAAGTGTGCCTTTATTGGGCGGTCGTTCTCAACGACAATCAATACAGGAGGTGAAAATTAGTTATGCCGAAGATTGGAGACAGCACCATTGGAAGTCGCTTCAAACTTGTTATCGTAGAACGCCTTACTTTGAATACTACATGGCAGCCTTCGAAGCTTTCTACAGACAGAAGTATACGTATTTACTCGAGCTCAATCGGGCTTCCATTCAATTGCTCGATCGCTGTCTTTCCATGCATACCTCTCATCCAACAGATTGGAGTTCCGATGACGAAGTTTTGCAGGCTTATGGCAAGGTGTCGCATCTTCGAGTGCCACGCGAGCGATTGCCAGAACATCATTTTCGGTATGTACAAGCGTTTAGTGATCGACATGGATTTGTGAACGGACTAAGCACACTTGACCTCTTATTTTGTGCCGGCGCCAAGGCATTACAACCTTCAGTTTGAAGCTAAAATTTGTTGGCATAAGAACCAAATACAAGTTACCTTTGTACAAAATTAAAACCCTCTGAAGCAGAGATGAGTAATACATACACCGATCTGGTGAAACAAACCTTCGATTTTCCGCAAGAAGGTTTTCAGGTAAAAGACAATTACTTACATTTTAATGGCGTGGATCTCAAAAAGCTGATCGACAAATATGGTACGCCCTTTAAGCTAACCTATTTGCCAAAAATTGGTATGCAGATCAATAAAGCCAAAAAAATGTTTGCCGAGGTGATGAAGAAGCAGAAGTATGATGGACA
>JBEISB010000023.1:0-16864 GCA_040375635.1 Chitinophagaceae bacterium
AAGAAATTTTCAGAATTAAAAGGTGTGACACATCTTTGTTGATGATCAATCATTTATCAAATCTAAAAAAAATATTTCCATTCGATTCAAGAAGCTTAGTACTTGATTCCTCTGACATGACACAAGAACACAATCAGGATTTACATCCCAATTCCGACTTAAACATCCTTTAGAAATCGTATGCTACTCGTTCTAATGATTAAAATCTTTGTCATTTTTATTCACACGCTTCCATTAGAATTATCATCGCATTTAAAATCTAGTTAATATGGCTGTTCAGATAGGCAAAAAGTTCGCTTCATTTTGGTTGCCAAATGGTTTGAACATACCTATGTCACATTCATTTTCAATACTCAAGAAAAGCGGTGAAAGTGCAAATACAGAATGTGAAACTAAAGATGAGGCAAACTTTATCGAAATGTAAAGACAGAAATTTTCTCTGGTAGCAATTATTAATACTTTTAAACCATAAAAAAAACAGCATGGGCCTAAATTCAATTCTCAAGTTCTTCCAACCTAAAGATCGTGTATTCTATAGCTTGTTCGAACAGGTCTCCGAAAATGTTTACCGCATGGGTAAAAAACTACGTGAAGTAGTCAATACAGCCGACTTTTCTGATCGTGCCGTCATCATTGCGCAACTCGAACAAATGGAGCACGAAGCCGATGAGATTACCCATCAGATTTTTATCGAACTAGGTAAAAACTTTATTACGCCCTTCGACCGTGAGGATATCCACTATCTGGCCTCTGCGATAGACGATGTGGCTGACTATATTTATGGTTCTGCGAAAAAAATTAATTTCTACAAGGTAGACCCCAACGACCAAGGAATTCATAAAATGGCTGAGGTTATTGAATTGGGTACTCTGGCGTTAAAAACAGCGGTGATGGAATTAAGAAACATGAAAAAAGTAAGTAATATTACCAACGCCTTGGTTAAAATTAATAACCTCGAAAACCAGGCCGATGATATCTACGACCTAAGTATCGAACGTTTATTTGCCACCGAGCCCGACGCTAAGGAGGTTATCAAAAAAAGAGAAATTTATCAGGTGATGGAACTCGTAACCGATAAGTGCGAAGATGCAGCCAATGTCATTGAAAGCATCGTGGTGAAATACGCCTAATTGATTAGGGCCTATTGGCCAGACCGACACAAAACCGGAAACTTCATCGTAAAATTTTAACCATGACATTTGTAATCGTCATTATTGTATTAGCCCTCTTATTTGATTATATTAATGGCTTTCATGATGCGGCCAATTCTATAGCCACCATCGTGTCTACTAAAGTACTTACGCCTTTTCAAGCAGTAATTTGGGCAGCTTTCTTTAACTTTATTGCCTTCATGATTTTTAAAGATCATGCTGTTGCCAATACGATAGGCAAAACCGTACGTATTGAATTTGTGACCTTGCCCGTAATTTTCTCGGGATTAATTGCCGCTATCGTTTGGAACTTGCTCACCTGGTGGTGGGGTATCCCCTCGTCTTCTTCGCATACACTCATTGGCGGTTTTGCTGGCGCGGCTATTTGTCACGCTCTGCTCAGTAAAGGTATGATGCCTCTTTTTAAAATCATCGACAGCGAAAAAATTACCAAAACCATCATCTTTATTTTTCTAGCTCCGGTCATCGGGGGATTGGTGGCCATGTTTTTTACGTTTGTGACGATTCACCGAAATACCTGGCTAAAAACGGCCATACTGTCTGCTTGTGCCATTGGACTATGGTTTCTGTTCGGTAGTTTTCAACAGCATAAAATCAATGAGAACATCAGCAAATATTTCAAGACCGATAAATATCAATATGAAGTTGATAAACTAAGCTACGACTTGAGTGTGAAGGCAGATCCAGCGGTGCAAGAAAAACTAGAAGAAACAAAAGCGAAATTAGAGAAAGCGAAGAAAAGTGCCGATGCGTGTAAACCTTTTTCGAACCTCTATGATAAAGAGGGTTCTGAAAAGGTGGCCAATATGATCGTTGCTAATGTCGACATTAAGGAGATTGAAAAAAGTAAAATAAAAGAAAAAATAAATGCCTATTTTAAGGTAGACCAACTAAAGATTCAATCGGAACGAAATCCGGCTAAAAAAGCGGAGTACGATTATGCAAAAAATAGTGTCGATAGCCTGATCCCTATTTCGAAAAAATATCACGAATTAGGCATGAATAGTATGGTGAAGACGATGGTAGCTAAAATAGGACTCGATGGAAACAAAATTCAAGAATTCTCAAAAAAAATACGGATTGATGTAAAGAGTGATTTGAAAAATGAAATGGAGAAGGCAGATAACCATATCTTACGGTATTGCTTAATCGGTATGCTTGTGCTCTTTATGCTTGCGTTCCTTTACAACGAAAAAATGAATGAACCCAAAGCCAGTAGAACGGCTAATATGTTCAAGAAATTACAGCTGGTATCTTCTGCTGGATTTAGTATAGGACATGGAGGTAATGATGCCCAAAAGGTAATGGGTATTATTGCCGCGGCTTTGGTGGCGAATGGCGATTTGCTTGATATTAAATCTATGCCCGACTGGGTGCCTCTTGCTTGTTACGCAGCGATAGCATTGGGTACACTCAGTGGAGGATGGAAGATTGTTAAAACCATGGGGACTAAAATCACCAAGGTGAGTCCTCTTGAAGGGGTTTGTGCCGAAACGGCCGGAGCAACTACCCTCTTCCTCACCGAACAAATGGGTATTCCAGTTTCAACAACCCATACTATAACGGGCTCTATTATTGGCGTTGGAGCTACGAAACGCTTGAGTGCCGTTCGTTGGGGAGTAACCATCAATATATTGTGGGCCTGGATATTAACCATACCGATTAGTGGAGCTTTGGCTGCATTAATATACTGGATTACCAGCTATTTTATTCACTAGTACATAGCCATTATTTCGAGTCCGAATTCGCTCTTGGTTGAGCCATAAGGTTTCTTTACTTTGCAGCAATGAAATGTACTTCTATCGTGCTGTTCTTGCTTGGATTGGGATTTTTTACCAAGGCTCAACCCGTAATAACAAAACGGCCCCGCCCAAAAACCATCCTTTTTATGTTGCATCTGTCGACGAATAAAATGGAAGGCTTACAAAAGCGCCATCGCGAAAAAGAGATTCCGGGGATTATGGCGCAAGATGAGGAGATCAATGCAAGTATCATACGAGATATCGATAAGCACTTTCATTTTTGTCCAGTCTATTTTTTTTATGATACTTGCTTCGAGAAAGCCGTTCAAAAAAAATGGAACGAAATTCCTTTTTGGCGGTCAGCTCAAGGTGTACTTCGTCAAGTTCCAATAGACTCAATAAAAGAAGATGTTTATTTTGCCGAAGTTAGCTACCGAGCACCGAGTCTCGAATTAACCCCAGAAGTAACTGATCCGAATAAACCTCATGATTTACAGAGTGGGGATGAGGGGCCAATGACGCTGCATGTGTACGGCGTTAATTTGTATGATCAGTCCTTTCGTGTTATCCCAGAAAAAATAGGATTCACACCTATAAGTCTCCGTCTGCGGGGTGCGCTTTGCAAACCCAAGAAATACGGGTTTGAAGGGGCTGATAAATTCGAATCAGTGCTGCTTCGTTACTTCGGTCCTCAGGCTACCCCATAGCGAATTTCACTTTTTAGTGGGTTTTACCTACATTTGTCGAAATAAATTTTTATTCAAATAATTACAATATGAACTACGACGTAATCGTTATCGGCGCTGGCCCTGGAGGATATGTAGCAGCCATTCGGGCTTCTCAATTAGGATTTAAAACCGCAGTTATAGAGAAAGAAAGTCTCGGTGGCGTTTGCCTGAACTGGGGGTGTATCCCTACCAAAGCCTTATTAAAATCGGCACAGGTATTTGAGTATGCTAAACATGCAAGCGATTATGGCGTTACCCTTAGTGATGTAAAAGCCGACTTTGGAGGTATGGTAAAACGCAGTCGTGGTGTTGCCGACAAAATGAGCAAGGGCGTTCAATTTCTGATGAAGAAGAACAAGATTGATGTCATTATGGGCCATGGTAAAATCAAAGCCAAAGGACAAGTTGAGGTAGCCGGAACAGATGGAAAATCTACTGTATATGATTGTAAACATATTATCATCGCCACAGGTGGACGTGCCCGTACCCTCCCGAATTTACCTATTGATGGTAAAAAAATCATTGGCTATCGCGAGGCCATGGTATTACCTACACAACCGAAATCAATGATTATTGTAGGCAGCGGAGCCATTGGCGTTGAGTTTGCCTATTTCTATAATAGCATAGGTACCAAAGTGACTATCGTTGAATTTATGCCGCGTATCGTGCCTGTTGAAGATGAAGATATCTCGAAAGAATTAGAGAAAAGCTTTAAAAAACAAGGTATCGAAATTATGACGAATGCCTCTGTAGAAAGTGTTGATACCAACGGTACAGGGGTAAAAGCCAAAGTAAAGACAGCCAATGGTGAGATTGTATTAGAAGCAGATATCGTGCTAAGTGCTGTAGGCGTAGTAGCCAATATCGAGAATATTGGATTGGAAACTTTAGGCGTAAAAACAGATAAAGGACGTTTGGTGGTTGATGCATTTGGGCAAACCAATGTGCCAGGCATTTACGCCATAGGTGATATCTTACCTACCCAGGCTTTGGCTCATGTGGCCAGCAAAGAGGCTATCGTTTGTGCCGAACATATTGCCTATCTGGAGAAAAAATCAAGCCATAAACCTCAAGCTATCGATTATGGTAATATACCAGGTTGCACGTATTGCAGTCCAGAAGTTGCTAGTGTTGGTATGACAGAAAAAGCAGCCCGCGAAGCAGGTTATGAATTAAAGGTTGGTAAATTTCCTTTTGTTGCCAGTGGTAAAGCAGCTGCTGCCGGCAATACGGAAGGCTTTGTAAAAGTAATTTATGATGCCAAATATGGCGAATGGTTAGGCACTCACATGATTGGTATGAATGTAACTGAGATGATTGCAGAAACCGTATTGGGTCGTAAACTAGAAACCACCTACCACGAAGTATTGAATGCTATTCATCCGCATCCGACTATGAGTGAAGCTGTTAAAGAGGCCACCGCTGTAGCTTTTGGGGAAGCCACAGATATCTAATTTGGATACAACAGGGGGTTGTTATGGGAAACAAAAAAACGATTGTATGAGAACAACCTTCCGGGTAAAGGTCATCTTTTGGATGACTTTAATACAACTATTTGTTGTGAGCTTGCATTCATCATGGGCACAGACTGCTGTGTTGATGACGTTTAAAAACTTTGTTCAACCCACGAGCAATAGTTTTGAATATGACGTTTTTCTAAGAAATACGGGAACCACTGGGGTGGCATTACGAGGCTATTCCTTTGGACTCAATTGTACCCCGGGCATAGAAAATGGAGGTACACTTACGCATACCTTTTTATGCAGGGATGCTATTTTTAATAATCTACCTGCTGTTAATCCTGCTTATACGCCAGGGAACAATCATCTACGAGTAACAACAACCAATGCTTCTGCAGGATTTGAGGTACCCCTAACGCCTGGTATTGATTATAGAATTGCCCGGATGCGCGTCAGTACAACGGCAGCCAATTGGGCTATGAATTTCAATCCGTTTACCCCTACCTTACCCAATACGCCTTTGCAGTTAGTCTTAGCTCCAGGAAAAACACAGTGTGTAGCCACTGCAATTATTACTCCACCGGGTGTTAGTTATGTAATTTATAGTCCACTCAATGCTGCAGCTGCAGGATATTTGCAAGATTTAAACGGCGTGATGTTGCCGGATCCTTTCGGCCCCAATCCATTCTTATTGAACTGCAGTACCTGTCCTGTAGGTACGCCAGTTAGCGCCTGTGATTCTTATACTTGGACAGCTAGTGGTAATACATACACCACCTCTGGCCTTTACTCCCATACGTTTACTTTTCCGGGAGGGGGATGTGATAGCATCGCTACCATTAACCTCACAATCAATCATTCTAACTCATCAACCCTAACACAAAGTGGTTGTGATAGTGTTTTGTATAATGGACAAACCTATACAAATAATGGTACGTTTACGCAGGTCTTTACCAATTCCTTAGGATGCGATAGTACGGTTAATTTGCAGGTAATCGTACACCATAGCACAACCCAGTCGGTCAATCAAACGGCATGTAATAGCTACCTTTTTAATAGTCAGACCTATACAAATAGTGGAAGCTATATCGTAACGTTCAGCAATCAGTATGGTTGTGATAGCATTACCACCCTCAACCTGACTATCAATCATAACTCCACAGGTAGTATTAGTCAAACCGTATGTGATACTTTACACCTAAATGGTAACACCTATACGACTTCTGGTATATACACGCAAACCCTAAACAATGCAGTGGGGTGCGACAGTATCTTAACGATTAATCTCACCGTGAATCATAGCACGAGCAGTTCGCTCAATGTATCGGCATGTAATTCCTATGTCCTCAATGCACAAACCTATACGGCTACGGGTACCTATTCACAATCACAAACCAATGCCATAGGTTGTGACAGTACTATCCTTTTGCACCTTACCATCAATCAAAACAGCAACTCAAGTATAAATCAAACGGCATGCGATTCTTATACGATGGGAAGTACAACGTATACAGCTAGCGGTACCTATACCCAGAACTTTCCATTAGGTGGTGGCTGCGATAGCTTTGTTACCTTACATCTTTCTATCAAACACAGTTCTTCGACAACAATCAATCAAACAGCTTGTGATAGTTATTCGTTAAACGGACAAACCTATACGAACACTGGCACCTACACCCAAAATTATATCAATGCTGTAGGATGCGATAGTATCGTAACCTTACATGCCACAATACATTATAGTTCTATCCATAATATTACAGCAGTAGGTTGTGCTACGTATACGTTAAACGGACAAACCTACACTGCTACTGGTACGTATACCCAAACCTTAATCAATGCCGCTGGTTGTGATAGCATCCTTACCCTGCAAGTAGTGATTCATCCCATCCAACATACCGATATATATCCTATTGGATGTAATTCGATAAATGTGAATGGTCAAACCTATACAAGCACAGGCACCTATACACAGACCTTGTTAAGCAGTGTAGGTTGCGATAGTATAATAACCATACATGCTACCATTCATTACACAACGTCATCAACGCTTGGCATTACGGGTTGTGATACCATCCATAGCAACGGATATACCTATACCCTTTCGGGTACCTATCAACAAATTCTGCTGAATGCGGCGGGATGCGATAGTATCATTACAGTAACAGCAACGATAAAACATAGTACCACACATTCATTCAGCACGACAGCGTGTGATGCGTATACGCTGAATGGACAGACCTATACCAATACCGGAAATTATGTTCAACATCTTACCAATTCGGTGGGTTGCGATAGCACCATATTGTTGCAGGCTACCATCAAACACAGTTCGTATTACACGCTCAATCAAACCGCGTGTAATGCATTTACCCTAAATGCACAAACCTATACGAACAATGGCACTTATTTGCAAATACTCAATAATACACAAGGCTGTGACAGTATAATCACTTTGCATCTTATCATAAATCAAACAAGTAGCTCCAGCAGCACTGTGACTGCCTGCGACGTTTACCATCTGAATGGAATCACTTATACAGCAAGCGGGGCCTACACACAAAATCTTATCAATACGCAAGGCTGCGATAGTACCCTCTTGCTTACGCTAACCATTAAACAAAGTGCTAATACTGCACTTAGCGCCATTGCGTGTAACAGTTATAGTCTGAATGGACAAACCTATACTGTATCTGGTTTTTATACCCAGTATTTTACCAATTCAGTGGGCTGCGATAGTAGCGTCATTCTTAGTCTTATCATTAAGCAAAATGTAAATATTAATCTCAACGAATCGGCCTGTAATCGTTATACGTTGAATGGACAAACCTATACGCAAACCGGAACCTATACACAAGTCTACCCGATTGGTGGTGGCTGCGATAGTATTATCCACTTGAATCTAATAATCAATCTACCGACCAGCGATACCCTCAAAGCAACGAGTTGCGAACAAATTCAAATCAATGGCTACACATATACACAAAGCGGCAATTACACACAACACCTAAGTAATGCTAATGGCTGCGATAGTGTTTTGTTTATCATATTGACGATAAATTACAGAAGCTATTCCCAGATAAGCCGACAGATTTGTCAAGGGAATGAATTCATCATTGGCAACCACAGTTACACACAGTCAGGTACTTATATTGATACCTTAGCTAACCAGAATGGATGCGACAGCATCGTTCGTACCGAACTTGAAGTCCTCAGCACCCAATATGACAATTATTTCATCGCGAATGCATTTAGTCCAAATAACGACGGATTAAATGACTGCTTTGGCGTGAGTTATTGGAAAGATATACAAACCTTTAAATGCCTGATTGTGAACCGATGGGGCGAAATTGTGTATGAAACTACACAAGCTTGGGATTGCTGGAATGGTAATTACAAAGGACTTCCCTCCGAACAAGGCAACTACTATTATTATATAGAAGCCACAACATCGTGTGGTACATTCAGAAGAAAAGGAGATGTGTTGTTAATCCGATAAAAGTCTTGAGTCTTACTAAAGTAAAGGATTAGTGGTGTTTGTGAGCCGCATCCTGCATACGCTTATTCTTCGCGTCTTGTAAAAATTCTGAGGCGAAAATAAAATCATTCAGGTAAGGATCTTTGCTAAAAATGATATCGTCTTTACTACCCTCCCATTGCTTTTTCCCTTTGTGCAGAAAAAGAATATGATCACCACTTTCCATCACGGTATTCATATCATGCGTATTGATAATGGTAGTCATTTTATATTCTTCGGTAATTTCCATAATCAATTTATCGATTACCAAAGAGGTTTGCGGGTCTAATCCGGAATTCGGCTCATCACAAAATAAATACCTTGGGTTTAGTACGATAGCGCGGGCTAAGGCTACCCTTTTTTCATACCCCCACTCAGTTCGGCTGGATACTTTTTATTTGTATCCACTAAATTCACACGATCTAAGACCTCGTTCACCCTTTGCCTTTTTTCAGCAAGTGTTTTTGTGGTAAACATATCTAGGGGAAACATTACATTATTTTCTACCGTCATACTGTCGAATAAGGCCGAACCTTGAAATAGCATACCGATTTGAGTCCGTAATTCCTTTCGGCCCCGGTCATCTAGATTCAAAAAATCAACCCCTTCATAACGGATTTCACCTTGGTCAGGAATCACCAATCCGACAATGCATTTCATCATTACGGTTTTTCCGCTACCACTGGCTCCAATAATAAGGTTTACCTTACCACTCTCCATTTGTGTGCTTACATCTTCGATAACGGTTTTACTACCGAAAGACTTCCTGATATTTTTAATCTCGATCATGGGATAAACTTATAAGAGAAGGGCTGCCAGACCATAATCGGCGAATAAAATAAGAATACAACTTACCACAACAGAGGTGGTTGAGGCCCGACCAATTTCTAAAGCCCCACCCTTTACATTATAGCCAAAGTAGGCCGAAACACTAGAAATGATAAAGGCAAAGGTGAAAGCTTTAATTAATCCAAAGGTTAGGTTAAAGGTAATAAAATCAGTAACAAGTCCTTGGGTGTATTGTTGTTTCGATAAGATCCCCGTAAGGGTTCCTGCCAAATACCCACCCCATACACTCAGAAACATCGAAATCACAATCAAACAAGGCACCACAACCACCGAGGCTACAATTTTGGGGAGTACCAAATAGGTTTTGGTATTAATTCCCATAATCTCAAGCGCATCGATTTGCTCACTAACCCGCATATTGCCTAATTCAGATGCTATTTTAGATCCAATAACGCCGGCTAAGACAATACAGACTACCGTTGGCGACAATTCGAGAAAGCTGCTATCTCGGATAATTTGGGCGATGACATATTTTTGAACCAAAGGACTAATCAGCTGATAGGCCGTTTGTACCGTTGTTACCGCGCCTAAAAAAAGGGAAATAATAACAACAATGCCTAATGACCCAATACCAATTTCATTACATTGATGGATAAATTCTTTCCAATATACACGGGCATTTTCGGGTTTGGTAAACATCCCGCCCAACATGATCAGATACTTACCAAAATGTTCGAGAACTTTAATCATTTAGGCCTCAAAGGTAAGGCATCGCGCTGATTTCACCGAAAAGGGAAATGAAATAAGCGGGGTCTTAAAAAAAATACGAAAAAATGAAAAAGATGGATTATTTTCGCGGCCTCATTTCATTTATAACACTAAATAATTTCTATTATTATGTCAGTAAAAATTCGCCTCCAGCGTCATGGAGCCAAACAACGTCCATTCTACTTCATCGTAGTGGCTAATTCATCATCAAAGCGTGATGGTAAATTCATCGAAAAATTAGGAACTTACAACCCGCTTACTGTTCCTGCAACCATTCAAATCAATCGTGAGCGTGCCTTACATTGGTTAGCGAAAGGAGCCCAAGCTACGCACACCGTAAACCGCATTTTATCGTTTAAAGGTGTATTGTATCTTAAGCACTTAATGCGTGGTGTTAAGTTAGGTTTATTTGATGAAGTAACCGCTGTGAAGAAATTTGAAGAGTGGAATAATCAACATGAAGTGATTGTTGCTGACCGTCAGGATTCACACAAGAAGGCTAAAGCTTCTTCTCGTATCCAACCTACCATTAAAAAAGTAGAAGTAGCTGCTGCCCCTGTAGTTGAAGCTCCGGTTGCCGAAGCTGCTGCCGAAGAAGCCCCTGTTGTAGTTGACGAAACACCGGTAGTTGATGCCCCCACAGAAGGAGAAACACCTGCTGCTGAAGAAGCACCTGCTGCTGAATAATATTGTACTTCTAGTACATAAAAAATCCCGCTTGATGAAGGCGGGATTTTTTTATTATTCGCGTAGCCTCTTAGTTTACTTGAATGGTTTTTGCTTTAGGGTCTTTCGCTTCTGCTTTCGGAATCGAAACATTCAACAATCCATTTTCATAAACTGCCGATATATTTTCGATATCTAATTTTTCACTCATCGTGAACGAACGCTTGAAAGAGCGAATGCCAAATTCTTTCCGGATAAACTTTCCTGTCTCTACAGATTTATTTTCTTCTTTTTGAAAGGCAATGTTCAGCAAATCACTTTCTACCGAAATCGTAAAATCGTTCTTGGTAAGTCCTGGAGCCACTAATATAATTTCATAGCTCTTTTCTTTTTCTACAATATTCACTGCAGGCTGATTCATTGCTTGATAATCATCTGAAAATACTTTGTCCATGGCATTGATAAATCCTGGCACATACATCGGGGTTTTTACTTTACACTGGGTCATCATTTTATATTTTTTTGGTTTAATGACTCTGAATCAACTTACATACCAAGTCCAAAAAGAAATACATTATGTCACTTTTTAATGAATTTATGTGACATAATTTCCGTTTTATGTATTATTGGTAGAAATTATTTCAGCCCTTAAGAGAACTAGCTCATTACATTTTCTTGTACATTTGTCGCCATGCGTTCTATTTTCCTTCTTTGTTTCTGTTCGGTACTATTTCTTGCAGCTTGTGATACGAACACAAAAAAAAGGGCCGAAACCCATATTTTTACCTCAGATAGTATGCACTTTTCCATTGAACTACCGAAAGATTGGAAAGCCTATTCAAGACCAGGAAAGATTGGCTTGTTAGAGCCTTTACAAGATAGCAGCGACCACTTTCAAGAGAATATTGTTATTTGGACAGAAGATCTCCCCCTCCCCATTCCGGATACCTTATACACGAAGGCTACCGTAACCGAACTCCGAATCAAAAATCCAGATTTACAGATCCAAACCTATCCAGCGCTTTCGCTAGGCGAGAATACATTGGGACAATTTGCATTTCAAGTTATGCTAAACGATTCTGTCCCCTGCCGCGTATTAGGGTTTACCGCCTTGCACAACAAACAAGGTTATAATATCACCTGCAATTATTTAGAGAATACCCAAACCGATTACCCTGCCCTCTTTAGGTCTATATTAAAATCGCTACACTTACGATAATGAAATATCTTGCTATTGGCGACAGCTACACGATTGGCGAACAAGTGGAAACGGCCTTTAATTTTCCGAACCAACTCATCCAAAAGCTACAAACGAAATTCCCCAAGGCCTATCTTTCCTCAATCATCGCCACAACGGGCTGGACTACCGACGAATTAGCCCTAGCCCTTGAGAAGCAGCGCCCGGATTGGGATCATGACTTGGTAACCTTATTGATCGGTGTCAACAATCAATATCGCGGTCGCCCCCTCGAAGAATACCGTTGGCAATTTTATGGCTTATTATGCCAGTCTGTATTATTTGCCAAGTCGATTCCCAAAAACGTAATTGTCCTTTCTATCCCCGACTGGGGCTTAACCCCTTTTAATCAAACGAAGGATAAGGCGGTCGTATCAGCTGAAATTGATGCCTTCAATCAAATCAACAAAGAAATGGCCGAACAATTCGGTTGCCGTTATCTCGATATCACAGAAAGTACCCGACAGCATGCGCAGGACACTGAATTTCTCGCTCCTGATTTATTGCATTACAGCGCATCCGAATATACTGTCTGGGCCCAAGGTTTATACACGCTGTTATTTCCAGAAGACTAACTTCTTAGCAGAAAGCCATTACCTTTACCAGGTAAATTTATTTGTATGCCACGTCTACAGCTTATTATTGATGAAATAGAAAGACTTGCTCCTCCGCTTTACCAAGAAAGTTACGACAATAGCGGCTTACTATATGGAAATCATAATGCCGAAATCAAGAAGGCTATGCTTTGCTTAGATTGCACCGAAGAAGTTTTAGATGAGGCCAGTAGCAAAGGTTGTCAGCTAATTATTGCGCATCACCCTATTGTATTTAAAGGGCTCAAATCGCTCACTGGCAAGAACTATGTCGAAAGAGTCATCATCAAAGCCATTCAGAAAAAAATAGCCCTCTATGCCTGTCACACCAATCTCGACAATATTCATACAGGTGTTAATCATAAAATAGCTAGTCGACTGCAATTACAACACACCCAAATTCTTCGTCCTTTACAGCGAACCCTCAAACAATTATATACTTATTGTCCGGCAGCAAACGCTCCCGCGATTAGAGAGGCCTTATTTCTCGCTGGCGCAGGTAAGATCGGTGATTATGATTCATGCAGTTTCCAATCTCCCGGAACGGGCACTTTTAGACCCTTAGCAGCATCAAAACCCTATATTGGCAAAAAGGGCACCCTTCACGAAGAAGCAGAAGTAAAAATTGAAGTTGTATTTCCAATTCATGCTGAAAGAGCCGTATTACAAGCCTTACGTGCATCTCACCCTTACGAAGAAATCGCTTATGGGATCTTAGATATCGAAAGCGCCTCACCCAATATTGGAGCGGGGATGATTGGCGAATTACCCGAAAAAATGAGCAGTCAGGCCTTTTTAAAATACCTAAAAACTCGCATGCGCTGCAAAATGATTCGACATACTTCTTTTGGTGGCAAGACGGTCCAAAAAGTAGCTGTTTGTGGAGGTGCCGGTAGTTTTCTGTTACAAGATGCCCGAAAAGCGGGAGCTGATGCTTTTATCACAGCCGATTTTAAATATCACGAATTTTTTGATGCAGAAAATCAATTGATGATTTGTGATATAGGGCATTACGAGAGCGAACAGTTTACCCCGGAAATATTTTCTGAGTACCTATCAAAAAAAATCCCTACCTTCGCCCTCCTCAAAACTACGGTGAATACCAATCCTGTAAATTATTACGTATAACATATGGCAGCAGTTAAAGAATTTTCAGTACAAGAGCGTTTACTCTCTATCTGTAAACTCCAGCGAATCGATTCGAAAATCGGTGAAATTAAGAAGCTTCGGGGTGAATTACCTATGGAAGTGAAAGATTTGGAAGACGAAATTGAAGGCTATAACACGCGCATCGCCGCCGTGAATGCCGAAATTAGTGCCATCGACAATACCATCTTAGAAAAACAAAATCTTCAAGCTGAGTCTCGTGAATTGCTTAAAAAATACGAGAAGCAGCAAAATAACGTAAAGAATAGTCGCGAATTTGAAGCGATTAACAAAGAAATCGAACTCAACGAGCTCGAGATTAAAGCTTGCGATAAGAAGATTAAAGATGCGAATGCAGAAAAAGAAGAATTTGTAGCCCAACGCCAACAGACAGAAAAACAAATCGAAGAAAAACAAGCTATTCTCTCTCAGAAACAAAAAGAGCTAAAGAAAATTATCGAAGAAACGGAGAAAGAAGAAGCTGATTTAGATAAAAAAAGATCAACAGCGGCAGAAGGTGTTGAAGCCCGTTTATTAATTGCTTACGATCGTATTAGAATGAACTACAAAAACGGGTTAGCCGTGGTTCCTGTAGAAAGAGATTCCTGCGGTGGTTGCTTCAATGTGATTCCTCCTCAGCGTCAATCTGATATTCGCCTCCGCAAAAAAATGACGGTTTGCGAGCATTGTGGTCGCATATTAGTGGATAGCGAACTGAACGATTCAGTTCAGATTTAATCAAAATCTAACAAAATACAGAAGCGCTCTATATGGGGCGCTTTTTTTATAGGGCTGCCTTTTCATGTGGCATGGGTAGAGAATTAGCCTATTGTAAAAGCAAATGAAAACGAAGTCTTTTCTTACCCTATATTTGTTTTGTGTTACGCAGATTATACATACGCAATTACGCTATCATCAAAGAAGTTGAGATTTCTTTCACTCATGGCTTAAGTATCATTACCGGCGAAACCGGAGCCGGCAAGTCAATTCTCATGGGGGCTCTCTCCTTGGTCTTAGGCGAAAGAGCCGACTTAAAATCGTTGTTTACACAGGATGAGAAATGTATCATTGAGGCTGAATTTGAATTAAACGCTCTGCCTGAGGTTCATGATTGGTTGCGGCAACAAGATCTTGATGCGGAAAATGAACTGATTATTCGTCGCGAAATCAATCTCAATGGAAAATCAAGAGCATTCATTAATGATACCCCAACCACCCTCGATAATCTGCAACAGCTGTCTGGACAACTTATTGATATGCATCGGCAATTTGATACCCAGACCTTACAACAAGCGAATCAGCATTTAGATATTTTGGATTCGATGTGTCAAAATTTAGTCCTAAGAAGTGAATATCGAACAGCCTATCACCATTGGAAACACATCAATCAAGAACTGAATTCACTGCGCGAAAAAAATCTGCGACTGCGTCAGGAATTAGATTACCATCAGTTTTTATTCGACGAGTTAGAGTCTTACGCCCCTCAAGTTGGCGAAATGGAATCGATGGAAGCTGAATTATTTATTTTGTCGAATAGTGAGGATTTAAAACTCAGTTTACAACAAAGTGTTTTTTTGCTCAAAGAAAAAGATGATGCTGTATCGATTCAGGTAAAACATGTTGCTTCTCTTTTACAAACACATGCGAGTCGAATGCCTGATTTGCAACACATTGTCGATCGATTGCAAAGTATACAAATTGAATTGAAAGATATTACAAGCGAGTTAGAGGCTATGCAAGATGCCGCTCAACCTGACGAAGAACGAAAGCAAATGGTAACCGACAGACTCAATGAAGGCAACCGACTGTTAAAAAAGCATAATGTGAGCAGTAACGATGCCTTGATTGCGGTATGGCAGCAGTTAGCGACTACCCTTGCCCAAGCTCAACTTGCCGATGATAACGAACAAGCTTTGCAGCAACAACAAGATGAAGCTTTTGATACGTTGAATGATGTAGCCGAGCAACTTTCGGCCCAACGACGCTCCTCGATTCCGGCTATCGAAAATGAAATCAATGCTTTACTAAAAAAAGTGGGCATGCCTAATGCGCAATTGCAGATTCAATTACAAACCACAGCTTGTCACGAACAAGGGAAAGATAAAGCTGAGATCTTATTTGATGCCAATAAAACGGGACGCTTTGCTTCTATCAGCAAAATTGCTTCAGGGGGAGAATTAAGTCGTTTGATGCTTTGTATAAAATCACTCACAGCCCACACCGTTTCGTTACCTACCTTGGTGTTTGATGAAATCGATACGGGCATATCGGGCGAGACTGCGGTTCAGGTGGGTATCCTCTTGCGCGAATTATCACAAAGACATCAACTCATTTGTATTACCCATCTTCCACAAATTGCAGGCAAGGGGCATCAGCATTTCTACATCTATAAAACACCAAACCCACAAGGCGAACTTGAAACAAAACTTCGTCTGCTTACTGAGGAAGAACGAGTGGATGTATTGGCCGAAATGTTGGGCGGGAAACAAAATGCGACCCATGCCCGTGAAATGGTTATGCAACTTATGGCCTAAGCGTTTTTTTACCTCGTCCATTGAATAAATGGGGACTTTGATATACATTTACGCCTCAATTCATAATACAATTACAGATCATGGCATATAACTTACTCAAAGGAAAAAGAGGAATTATTTTTGGTGCATTAGACGAAAAATCAATGGCTTGGCAGGTGGCCCTGAAATGCCATGAAGAAGGCGCTACGTTTACTTTAAGTAATGCCCCTATTGCCCTACGAATGGGAAAAATCAATGAGTTAGCAGCTATTTGTGGCAACGCCTTAGTGATTAGTGCCGATGCAACATCGACCGAAGATCTTGATCAGGTAATGACAAAAAGTATGGAGGCTTTGGGAGGGAAGATTGATTTTATCTTACATTCCATTGGGATGAGCCCAAACGTGCGTAAAAATATTCCGTATGCTGAAACGAATTACGACAATTTCTTAAAAACCCTTGATATCTCTGCGCTGTCCTTTCATAAAGTTATGCAGTCGGCAATGAAACATGACGCCCTTAACGAATGGGCT
>JBEISB010000237.1:0-2562 GCA_040375635.1 Chitinophagaceae bacterium
CGCCGGCGATTCCGACAAACTATCCGCACCATATAAGCTAGCATAGGTAGCTCCAAAGCGAAAGCCAACCATAGGATGCGCATAATACTTGTATAATAAACCGCCACAAGCTCTATAACCCTCTTTGGGAAACAAACGTTCCTGCAAATCGCCGTAGTAGCTCGATGTCCCAGCAAATACACCCATTTCGTGGTGGTTTTGGGCTTGTAAGGCCATTGGTAACAACAAGAGAACAATCAGTATTCTTCGTAACATAATCAGGATATATTAAACTATCGGTAATATTACGACAAGATTATCATAAAACATAGTCTGCCAACAAAAAAAATGAACGCCTCAAAACTGCCATCAAAACGCAACTATTGCAAGCTATCGAGGGCTGTTTTTAATTGATGTAGCATTCCTTCAATCGCTTCTAGTTTGCAGGTTCCAACACTCAATCGATACCAATCACTTTCACGATCGGCACCAAAAGCAGAGAAAGGAACTACGGCCAAGGATGCTTTTTCGAGGAGGAAGTCGCTGATATCGGATGTATGTTCTATGGTTCGCCCCTCATAATGTTTGCCTTTTAATGAGAATCGTAAGGTGAGATACATGGCAGCCATCGGACGAATCACCTCGACCGGATATCCTTCTTTTTGTAGTTGACTGATTCCTTCATAAATGGCTTGGAGTCTCTGATGTATACCTTGTTTGGTTTGGGTAAGAAAATGATGAACCTCCGCTGTTTGTTTTAGAAATTGAGCAGTTGCTACTTGTTCGGCCATGGGGCTCCAAGCTCCAATATGACTCAATATCCCTTTCATTTTTTCGATGATATCATCAGGCCCAAAGGCCCAACCTACCCGAACACCTGTGGCGCAAAACGCCTTGCTAATGCCATCAATATATAGGGTAACATCACGCAATTCGGGATACAAACTCACGGGATCATCATGCTGGGTTTCGCCAAAGGTTAAGGTCCAATACATTTGATCGTATAAGATGAACAAGGGTTTTTGTTCGGGACCCCGACGTTTATTTTATTCGATTACCGCCAAGCAAATGTCGCTAAGTTGCTCTCGACTAAATACTGTGCCTGTTGGATTTAAGGGCGAGCATAGAGCCAATAAGGTAGCCTCTTTAAAATGAGGAACGAGATCTTCGGCGGTAGGTAAAAAATTGGTTTCTGCCCTTGTTTCGATACAAACGTGACGACCATCAACAAAATGGGTATAGTGATTATTATTCCAAGAGGGAACAGGATAAATAATTTTATCGTCTTGATCACAGATCGCTCGGTAGGCCGCATAAATCAAGGGGCGTCCACCCCCAGAAATAAGAAAGGATTGCGGCGAATAGTTGAGTCCTTGTTGGGTACGAATAAAATCAGCAACCGCTGTTCTGAGTTCCATAATGCCATTTGCTGGCGGATAGTTGGTTTTTTTATTTCGGTAAGCCGTTACGATTTCATCCTCAAGGGCTTGCGGAATAGGAAATACCGTGGGATCAAAATCGCCAATGGTAAAATTATAAATGTGTTGACCTTGCCGAATCCGATCATTGATTTCATTACCCAGCTTGATAATCTCTGAGGGGATTAGTGTTTCTGCTAAATGTGAGAGCCTGCCCATAATCTCTTTCTTTGTATATATAAAATAAAGCCATTGCAGATGATTTACATAATTCTTGGCCTTGTTTTTTACGAAAGGTAATCCCAGTTCGTTCTGTATGTTCTTTACCTACAACCACTCACGCGCTTGTTGCCATTTGTTGTTCAACCAAGCGTTCCATTTTTGTTTCCATTGTCTTTTTTCGGCATCGCTCATGCGCTGGCATTTGATCCAAGCGCCTCCGGCCATAGCAATAAGCAATAACATGAATATTTTTTTGGGTTGACGTACCATAGATTAATGTTTAAAAAATCGATCGTTTGGTGAGCTAGGTTGAAACACAGTATCGGGAATTTTCGTATTGATTAAGAAGGATTTTCGGGTGGTAATGCCAGCCGATGATTCGATATGCATCGGCACCCAAATGCCTTCGGGTCTGCGCTGATAATCACTAAAGATCCTTACATCCTCAATGCCGCCACCGCTAAGTACCATGCGATCTATCCATAAGGTTTTGGTGTTCATAAAAACATAGTATTGTCTGCCCGAAGCATATTCAATGATAAACTTGTAATACGCTGTATCACCGATATACTCAATATTGAGCATACTGATTTTTTTATTCTTTTCTTCGGCATGTAAAAACGGATCTTCGGGATCCATTTGTCCACGATATTCTTCGATTTCTTGTGGTTCTAAAGGCATTACACCATAGTTTGGGTTATCGGGCAAGTACTTCCATCCTTCTTGTCCACGAAGTAAAATATAGTAAGCCTTGTCGTTAGCTATCATGGAGCGGTCTTCGATTCTGATGTCTTGTCGCATAGCCTTACCCATCACCACCTGCTTATGCAAATGAAAAACAGTCCCTTCATTACTCAGGTCTTCTTGTATGGATAAGGTTTTAATCTTTTCCCAATTCGAACGTCCGCCAATAGCTTCTATATGTTTTTTTGATGATTTACTC
>JBEISB010000175.1:0-4693 GCA_040375635.1 Chitinophagaceae bacterium
AGATTAAACAAGTGATTACCTGCTTATTGGCGAAAGGGCATATCTTAATGGAAGACAATCCCGGCACCGGAAAGACAGTTCTGGCGCGAACCTTAGCCGCTTCAATAACGGGTCCACAATCGGGACATGCCTCCTTTAAGCGAGTACAGTTTACACCCGATTTATTGCCGATGGATTTATTAGGGACTCATATTTTTGATGATGTAAAAAAAGAATTCATTTTTAAAAAGGGACCGCTGTTTTGCAATGTCCTCTTGGCCGACGAAATCAACAGAGCCTCGCCGAAAGTGCAAAGTGCTTTGCTCGAATGTATGGCCGAACATCAAATCACCATGGGCGAAGTAACCTATCCACTCGAAGAATTATTTTTCACGATCGCCACCCAAAATCCGGTTGAGATGGAAGGTACATACCCCTTGCCGGCTGCTCAACTAGATCGTTTTTTTATGAAAATTTACTTTGGATATGTGGATGAAGAAACCGAAAAGTCGATCTTTAAAAATTACGCAGACATACAGCAACATCTCTCTCAACTTCCTCAGGTATTGAGTTTAGAACAAGTTTTATCCTTACAAAAAGCAGCCGCTGAAGTGTTTGTCCACGACGAAATCATACAGTCCGTATCTAATCTAGTTCGTGGCACCCGTCAGCACGAAGGCATCCTCTTAGGCGCTTCTACCCGCAGCGGTATTATTTTTATGCAGTGCTTAAAAGCCTATGCCTTGGTCAATCAACGTAGTTTCGTGATTGAAGATGATGTGCAAGCCATTGCGAATTCGGTGCTCGATCATCGAATCAGCTACCGAAGCAAAGAAGCGCGTAAACAAGGCTTAAGCCTGTTGACAGAAAAAGAAATGAACCGACTCACCAAACTAAAGCTATACTAAACATGGCGATTGTGAATTTGCAAGCGCTAGAAAAACTAAAGAGCTACTGCGCCTATCAAGAAAGAAGTCATCAAGAGGTACGAACCAAATTATTATCTCTAGAAGTGTATGGCGACGAATTAGAAGAAATCATAGGTGCATTGATTGAAGAAAATTTCTTAAACGAAGAGCGCTATGCGGCTGCCATTGTGCGAGGTAAGTTCCGACATAAGCAATGGGGACGAATAAAAATCAAACAGGCCTTGAAGTTCCAAAAGATCTCTACCTATTGTATTCAAAAAGCGATGAAAGAAATTGAAGAGGATGAATATCAAAAAACGCTTTTGCAACTCGCCGAAAAAAAATGGGAGACCCTCCATAATGAAAAAAATAAGTTTACCAAGATGGCCAAACTCCGAAATTATCTGTTACAAAAAGGCTATGAGTCTGATTTAATTATGGATACAGTCTCTCACTTATCCTAATCACAACGTAAACCCATTACATCATGTCATCACTCCATATCACCCTACTACAAAGTCCACTTCATTGGGAAAATCCTGAGGCCAACCTCCACATGTTTACTCAAAAAATAGAATCCCTGGCAGGTAAAAAGGAATTGGTTGTGCTTCCTGAAATGTTTACTACCGGGTTTAGTCTTGCCCCGAATCGATTGGCCGAAACCATGGACGGCCCCACGGTGCAATGGATGCGAGATATGGCCATCAAACATCGCATCATTCTTACCGGTAGTTTAATCATTCGCGAAGACGAACAAGCATACAATCGACTGGTTTGGATGCAACCGAATGGACAATGCGGCACTTACGACAAGCGACATTTGTTTTCGTATGGTGGCGAAAATGAGGGATTTAGTGCCGGCAGTAAACGACTGATCACGCAGGCGAACGGCATGAGAATCTGTACGAATATTTGTTATGACCTTCGCTTTCCGGTTTGGAATCGGCAGTCGACCCCAGACGAATATGATGTTTTGCTGTATGTAGCCAATTGGCCAGAAAAACGAATCCATGCTTGGAAAACCTTATTGCAGGCCCGTGCTATCGAAAACCAATGCTATGTGATTGGCATCAATCGCACTGGAACAGACGGCAATGGACATCAGTATTGTGGCGAGAGTAGTATTGTGGGGCCTTTAGGGGAAGTATTGCTTTCATCGACACAAGAACACGATATTTTACAATGGGAGGTAGAACGAAAAACCATCCAAGAAATCCGGCAACAACTCCCCTTTCAACAAGACAAAGACGGGTTTATCCTCAGCTAAAGAAACAAAATGCATTCATTTATGACAATCCCGTGACAAATCATACTCTCCACTCTTTTTCCTTTTGTGCCGAATAGCAGAACTTTGCCCCGTGATGATAAAAAACGTTAGTCTACATCTTTTGGTTTGTCTTTGCTTGCTAAGTGCCTGCGAGAAGAAAGAAAAACCCATCAGTCTTCCGCCGAAAGGCGACGGAAAACTCTTGCAGGTAGACATGGGTGAGACTTACGATTATCAGTACTTTATCAGTCTCGAACAACAAAAGGTTGTGCATGTAAGTCGAG
Organism: Chitinophagaceae bacterium; assembly: GCA_040375635.1. Taxonomy (GTDB): domain Bacteria; phylum Bacteroidota; class Bacteroidia; order Chitinophagales; family Chitinophagaceae; genus OLB11. Next base: position 2,439 of record JBEISB010000175.1, read on the forward strand.
TTGATGCTTGGGATATTGCCTTTGAGAGTGGACTTACCCAACATGCTGTATTTTTAAACGGAGGCATGGGCATGGCAGCCTTTAATACCCACAAAACCAAATTCGAAGATGTTGGCTATGCTGATACGAATCAATCGAAAAACGCTTGGATATATGATGCTGCCAATGGGAGTATAGACTCAAGTGCGATTGGCGAATGGAAAGACAAAAATGAAGTTTACCTCATTCGCTTAAACGAGTCGGGGAAGCAAATCCGAAAAATGCAGATTCAATACGAGGATGCCTTAGAATACAAGGTTTTAGTGGGTGATGTCAACAGCATATCCGGTCTTTTGATTAGCATTCCTAAAGATGGCAATTGTAATTATACCTACTTCTCGTTTTCCCAACTGAGTACAGTCGACAATATCGAGCCTAGTAAAACTAGTTGGGATTTGCAAGTAACTCGTTACCATTATACGTTCTGGGATCAGAATCCACCCCTGCAATATTTAGTGAACGGTTTTTTATTAAACCCCACGGCAACCTCTGCTTATAAAGATTCGCTAACTGCCTACGCGAGCATCGATCAAAATTTCGCCCTAAGTGTTCCTCTGTCTGCAAATAGAGATGTGATTGGCTTTGACTGGAAGACCTATAATATCGATAAAGGAATATACACCATCGTATCGAAGTACAACTATATCGTCCATAACCAAAACGACCACACCTTTAAGCTACACTTTTTAGATTATTACAGTAGTTTAGGGGTGAAGGGAAGTCCTAAGTTTGAATTTCTCCAACTGAAGTAAAGAACTCACGCTAGTAAAGCGATGATATTCTGGCTATAAAATTGCCGTAAGTTTGCACTTGCTATGCAACGAATTTATTTAGATAATGCTGCCACAACTCCCTTGGCACCCGAAGTATTAGAGGCTATGATGCCTTATTTTACCACTCATTTTGGCAATGCCTCGTCCATTTACTCATATGGGCGTGAGGCACGCATGGCCGTTGAAAATGCCCGTAAAAAAGTAGCCTCCTTGTTGAATGCCAAGCCTGGCGAAATTTTCTTTACGAGTGGCGGCACTGAAAGCAGTAATCTAGCTATCACCTCATCTGTAAGAGATTTAGGATGCAGGCATATTATCACCTCTGCCATCGAGCATCATGCCACATTGCATACGGTTCAGTTTTTAGCCTCGCTCGGATTATGTCAGGTAAGCTATGTAAAACTTACGCATGATGGTCATATTGATATGCTGGACTTAGCATTATTACTTTCCGCTTCCAGCGAAAAGACTTTAGTAACCCTGATGCATGCTAACAATGAAGTGGGTAATATTAGTGATATCGTTACTATCGGACAACTTTGCGAAAAGCATAATGCCCTATTTCATTCAGATACGGTGCAGACCTTGGCTCATTTTATCATCGACTTACAAGCAGCTCCCGTGCACTTTTTAAGTGGCTCGGCTCATAAATTCCATGGTCCTAAAGGAACCGGCATACTATTTATGCGCAGTGGCTATTCCTTAAAGCCTCTTATCCATGGAGGATCGCAAGAAAGAAATATGCGGGCTGGCACCGAAAATGTAGCCGGCATTGTTGGATTTGCACAAGCCTTTTCGATGAGCATAGAAAGTCATAATGAAGATTCAGTGTATATCCGCTCCTTAAAACAATACATGATTGAGCAGTTGAAGACTGCTGTACCTGACATCTACTTTCATGGCGATATTGGCGAAAAGAGTTTATATACGGTTTTGAATGTTGGCTTTCCATTAAACGATAGAACCGAAATGTTGAGCATTCATCTCGATACAGCTGGCATTTGTGTCTCGGGAGGCAGTGCCTGCAGCAGTGGCGCCCAAGGAGGCAGTCACGTTATTAAAGGCATATATCCGCATGAAAGCCTCGTTCCGCTTCGATTTTCGTTCAGCAAACACAATACATTTGCAGAAATAGATCAAGTAATTTCAAAAATTTCAGAATTCTTGTAAAGTTTTTTTTTAGAATTTAAATCTGCCCCTATATTTGCACCCCGTATTGCCTCATGGTGTAAGGGTAGCACATCAGATTTTGGTTCTGCTAGTCCTAGTTCGAATCTAGGTGGGGTAACAAAAAATCAGAGCGAGAAACAGAGCGAAAGCGGCGTTTTTTACTCTGATTTTTTTCTTCATTCTCATTCTGCTTCTCGCTCTAGAACAACCTTATGTTTGATTTCCAAAACCTTGAAGTCTACAAAAAATCAAAAGCCTTTCATAAAAGTTGCA
>JBEISB010000109.1:0-7762 GCA_040375635.1 Chitinophagaceae bacterium
GGTAATCAGGGGCATGAACACAAAGGTAATCAAATCTCTGAGTCCAAGAAAAGAGAAAAGACTCTTATTGAGAATCGCGAGTAGATAACATACCCAGAATCTCATCTAACAAACGACGATCATTACTCAGGCGAGGAATTTTATGTTGTCCGCCCAGTTTCCCTTTTTGTTTTAGCCATTGGGTAAACGTTCCATTCGGCAAGGTATGGACTAGGGGAGAACGAAGGGCAATATCTTTATGCCGCTTCGCTTCGTAGTCAGAATTAATTTCTTGTAGTGTTTTATCAAGCACAGCAATAAAAGGCTCAAGGTTTGAGGGTGGAATGCTAAACTCGATTGCCCACTCATGACAACCATTGGCGTCTTCCGAAAAATAAACCGGTGCGGCGGTATAATCACTGACTTCAGCTCCTGTAGCTAAACAAGCCTTTGCGATAGCGGTATCGGCATTATCAACAATAACCTCTTCCCCAAACGCATTGATAAAACTTTTGATCCGGCCCGAAACCTTGATGCGGAAAGGATTTAGCGAAACAAATTGAATGGTATCGCCAACGATGTATCTCCAGAGTCCAGCATTGGTTGAGATAACCAGTATATAATTTTTACCGATTTCAACTTCTTCTAATTGTAAGGTACGCGCATCAGGCTTACCATATTCTTCCATAGGCATAAACTCATAAAAGATGCCGTGATTGAGAAACAACAACATTCCGTCTCTGCCAATAATATCCTGCGCAGCAAAAAAACCTTCAGAGGCATTATAGTTTTCGAGATAATGCATTTCTCTCGATGGAATCAGGGTATTAAATTGTTTTTCGTAGGGGGTAAAGTTTACACCGCCATGCATATATAATTCAAGATTCGGCCAAATATCATGCAGGTTTTGGGTACCTGTGATCTCGAAAATTTTCTTAATCAATACAATTGTCCATGTCGGCACTCCGGCAATCATAGTCACATCCTCTTGTATGGTGCTATGGGCCATCTTATCAATTTTCTCTTCCCACTCATCCATCAAGGCAATCGAAATATCGGGCGTACGAATCAGTTGTGTAAAGTAGGAGAGATTTTGAATCATAACAGCCGACAAATCTCCGTAGTAGGAATCGGTATTCAATTGATTGACCTGATGACTACCACCGAGGGTTAGGCATTTCCCCGACATGATACCTGATTGCGGAAAATTGCGGAAATAGAGTGCCAAAACATCCTTGCCGGATTTAAAATGACAATCTTCCATGGCCTGATTACTTACCGGGATAAACTTACTTTTATCGGATGTGGTGCCACTTGATTTTGAGAACCAGCTGATGGGGGTATTCCACAATACATTTTGCTGCCCTTCCATCATTTTTTGGATATAGGGTTTCAAATCATCGTACTCATGAATAGGAACCAGCTTCTTAAAATCTTTGATGCTATTGATATGCGGAAAATCGTACTTTTTCCCAAATTCGGTAAACTGACCACTATGAATGAGGGAATTAAAAACCATAGCTTGTGTACTCAAGGGATTGAGCAAAAAATTATCAATACTGCTCCAACGCAATTTGATAAAACTTTTTATGGCCGGACTAACGATTTTCATGTTGCAGAACCTAGAGGCTATCTGGTAGGGATGAGACAGAAGGTGGGTAAAGGTAATTTTTTATTCGTAAAAAGTGAAGAGAGGCAAAAAGAGAGATAATTATTCGGTACGGGGTACTTTTTTTCGGAGTTCAAAACTTTGTCCTAGGTACAGTTTGCGCACCTGCGGATCGGAGGCCAACTCTTCGGCAGTACCACTTTTTAATATATTGCCATCATACAGCAAATACGCCCGATCAGTGATAGATAGGGTTTCTTGTACATTATGATCGGTAATTAATATGCCGATATTTTTATACTTCAGTTGTTCAACAATGAGTTGAATATCTTCTACTGCAATGGGGTCTATACCCGCAAATGGCTCATCTAATAATATAAACTTAGGATTTACAGCAAGGGCACGGGCGATTTCTGTTCTGCGTCTTTCTCCGCCGCTCAGTACATCCCCCATATTGGTACGCACATGCGTGAGACGAAATTCACTTAATAAAGATTCGAGCTTTTCTTTTTGTTGCGCTTTCGTCAAATCAGTTATCTCTAACACCGCTGCAATATTATCCTCCACGCTCATTTTACGAAATACCGATGCTTCTTGCGGCAAATAACCGATACCGAGCTGGGCTCTTTTATACATAGGCAATTTGGTAATTTCTTGCTTATCCAAAAACACCTCACCTTCGTCGGGTTTTACCAATCCAACCACCATATAAAAGGTTGTCGTTTTGCCGGCCCCATTGGGTCCTAGCAATCCAACAATTTCTCCCTGCTTTACCTGTACCGACACGCTTTTGACTACGGTTCTTTTTCCATAGCGTTTTACGAGTTGTGTCGTTTTTATTTCTGAAATCACCCTATACGTTTTATTAGAGAATCATTATTTTTTTTCTAGCCTGATACCTACACTCATGATTTGCGGTAAAGGATTGATGCGCATGATTTGATGCAATTTGATTTTGCAATGTCCGGATTGAGAAAAATGTAAAGGCTTTTCTGAAGCCGATAAAGGCATACGATGTTCCCAGATTTCATTCATGCCGCGTCCTAGCCATTTGCCATTCGATTCTGCTAGCGGAATTTCGATTTTGATGACAGAATCTTTTTCGGCACCTGGAAATTGACTATTAATCTGCAACCAGATATTCGCATAAGGATAGGCATCGGTATGGCGTAAGGTTAGAAATAGGTCGTAATAAGCCGTTGTATCTGTGATGGTGAAATCATATTCAGGTATAAACTTTTCGTCCCAGGCTGTAGAAGGTATCGCTATATTTTTTTCGTAAACATTTGAGGGTATACATCCCGTGAAGAGGCAAAAAAACAATCCAATAAGTAGGGTAGAGAATGATGATTGAATCGGCATAAAATTACAGGGCATTTAAAGTTTGTTCTTTGGCTTGTTCGAGTTCATCTTTCATGCCTACGACTAATTTTTGAATGTCTACATCATTGGCTTTAGAGCCCATGGTATTGATTTCGCGTCCCATTTCTTGTAATAGGAAACCTAGTTTTTTCCCTTTTACCATATCTGGATGGTCTAACATCGAACAAAAGTATTCGCCATGATGATGCAGTCTGTTTTTTTCTTCTGTGATATCAAAACGTTCAACATAGTAAACGATTTCTTGTTCGAGACGATTTTGGTCGGGCTGAGCCGTCGGACTCACTTCAGATAATAAGGTTTGTAAACGCTCTCGTAACTTTTCGATTCGTTTGCCTTCGTGCGGGTTAACCTCGCGACTCAAAGACATGATTTTATCGACATTACCCCGAATTTGTTTTTCCAACATAAGTCCTTCGGCACGTCTATGTTCATTCAGTTGTTGGCAGGCTTCATCGATGCGCAGTGAAAGTTGTTGCCACAGATGTTCGTCTATACTTTCATTCGGTGATGAAACCACTTCAGGCATGCGCATTAAGGTAGGCAAGATATCCTTATTATCTAATTGCAATTCAGTCGCTAGCGTATTCATGGCCTCGTAATAATAACGTGCTAATGCTGTATTTACTGTCATTGGTTTTGCACTCCCATGTTGCTTAAGGTATATGCTGATATCGATACTGCCACGTTGCAAATGTTGTTGTAATTGACTACGAATGGCAATCTCATACATTTTTAACAGAGAAGGCAACTTGGTACTTACTTCAAACTGTTTTCCGTTCAATGATCGAATTTCTAATGAGCATTGATATTCATCTAAGGAAAATTCTAATCGACTGAAGCCAGTCATGGAATAAAGCATACGTAATTTTTAAGCGCCTAAAAGTAACTCAATTCAACAGATTGATTTTAAAAAATAAATGTCGTTTCCATTCCAAATCAATGTCAAAAAATACACTCTCTGAAAGAAATTCACAAATCGTCAAGAGAGAATCATGGTTGAACATAAACAAATTGATATCAAGATTCTCTCTGTAAGAATTCCCTCAAAGGCCTATGAATAAAGGAATACAGAGGATAATAAAAAAAGAAACCCGGTCGATAATCAACCGGGTCTTTTGAATTTATGGGTTAGTAAGCGATATAACCAATACAAGTATAAATCGTTTTTTTCTTAGCTAAAAATATTTTGACAAAAAAGTTATACACTCACTGTGAATTGAAGGGATAGAATTTGCAGGTTTTGACGAACAATACGAGATCATATTTAGGGTAAAAAATGATTTTCTACTTGTATAGATTTCATTTTATGAGGGGATTCTATCGATAGATATTGCTTACTAATTATTATTCCTTACTTTTATCTTTATAATACGCAAAGGTGATATTACTTTGCAGCACTTTGCGGTTACAATAAGAAAACTTATATGAAATTAAAAGCCCCGGTTAATGTAAAATGGATTGCCAACTTTATTGGCGCCGAACTGATAGGTGATGAGCGTATTGATGCTGATGGTATTAATGAAGTACACAAGATCACCCCAGGTGATATTTCCTTTGTTGATATTGAGAAGTATTATGCTCGTTTATTAAACAGTGAAGCGGCCGTGGTGATCATGAATAAGGTGGTGGAGTGCCCTCCCGGTAAAGCCTTATTGATTACCAAAGATCCAGCAGGTGCTTATGTGAAATTGGTAAAATATTTTTGTCCCTTCGAGCCTGCTAAGCAAATGATTGCGGATACAGCAGAAATTGGAGAAGGAACCATCATTCAACCGGGTGTATTTATCGGTAATCATGTCAAGATTGGTAAAAACTGTGTCATCCATTCGGGTGTGGTTATTTATGATGGGACTACCATCGGTAACAATGTTAATATACAAGGAAATTCAGTCATTGGCGGAGATGCGTTTTATTTCAACAAGAGAAATAACCAAGATTTGCTTTATTTGAAACTTGAAAGTTGTGGTACAACTATTATTGAAGATGATGTTGAAATTGGGGCTTGTTGCACCATCGACAGAGGGGTAAGTGGTATTACTATTATTGGACAAGGAACTAAACTTGATAACTTAATCCATATTGGTCATGGTACGGTTATCGGAAAAAATTGTCTTTTTGCAGCACAAGTAGGCGTGGCCGGTAAAGTACAAATTGGAGATAATGTTCTATTATATGGTCAGGTTGGGGTTTCGAAAGACTTGGTAATAGAAAGCAATACCGTTGTATTAGCGAAAAGCGGCGTTGGTAAATCTCTACAAGGCGGAAAAGTTTGGTTTGGTATCCCAGTACAAGATGCCAAAGACAAAATGGAAGAGCTTGTTTGGGTGAAGCGGATTCCAGAATTATGGGATCGTATGAAAAGCGACTACTAAGGATATAATATTAACCTATCGTTCTAGCCTGTTCGGATGAGGAAACCCCTCAAATGAACAGGCTAGTTTGTTTTTTTAGGGATCCCATCTGCCTTCTCATCACGATTCTCTAAGCATGTTTTTTAATTTTAATAGGTTATCCTAGCCTTATGCACCAACATGTCCATTTATTCAGCAGTTATAAACAGTATTTTAACGAAATCCACATAGTTCGTTTGCTTGTTCACATCCTATTATGTGTAAATAGCCATAAATAGCCTGTAATTCCTGTAAAATCCTCTCTGGCTCAATGTTTTCAATCCCATAACATATGTGGATAAATAAGAATATCTAAAAATGGTGAAAATATATGGGAAATAATGTTTCTTTGTGTTAGAAAATGGTATTTTTGAAAACAGATGGCAAATGTATTAGGAGAATTTGAGGTTACCGTTGACGCCAAAGGAAGATTCATGATTCCGACCGGCTTCAAAAAACAGCTTTCCGAAGCTGAGGGATCGAAGTTTGTCCTAAGCAGAGGCTTTGAAAAGTGCCTAACACTCTATACCCTCGAGCAATGGAAAAAGGTTGAGGAGATTGTTAGCAAATTGAACGACTTTAATAAACAGGCCAGGCAGTTTAAACGAGCATTCCTCAATGGGGCTACCATGCTCGAACCCGATGCCGCTGGTCGTTTATTATTACCGAAGTCGATGCTTGCTTATGCCGGCATTACTAAGGATATGATGTTTAATGCACAAGTAGATAAGGTAGAACTATGGGATTCTGCTGCGCATGCTGCTGAAACAGCATCGTATGGAGATGTGATGGAGAGTATTGGCGGACAAGTTCTAGGTAGCAATTTCATGAATTCATTTGACGGTATGTAAAATGGGTAACGACACATTTTACCACCAACCTGTTCTTTTACATGAATGTATCGAGCAATTGAATATCATTCCGGATGGCATTTATCTCGACGCCACGTTTGGTGGGGGAGGGCATAGTCGCGAAATCCTGAAACAGTTAAGTCCGAAAGGAAAACTACTGGTGTTTGATCAAGACGAAGATGCAAAGCGAAACGTGCCCGAGAATGATAACCGAGTGGTTTTTATTCGGGAGAATTTTCGCTACGCTGCCCGTTTTGTTCGGATGTATGGTCTTCAACTCAATGGCGTGCTTGCCGATTTGGGCGTTAGTAGTTGGCAGTTCGACACCGCCGAACGCGGATTCTCTACCCGATTTGATGCACAACTCGATATGCGAATGGATCATCGGCTTCCGGTAACGGCAGCGGATATTCTGAGGCAATATTCAGAAAAAGAATTGTTTAGGCTCTTTGATCAATACGGAGAAGTCACCAATGCGAAACCGCTAGCCCGACGGATTGTCGAGGTTCGCGAAAAAGCAGCCATTCAAACCAGTAATGAATTGAAACAGGCAATTGATGGACTGATGTACGGCAACCCTAACAAATACCTAGCTCAGGTATTTCAGGGATTGAGAATTGAAGTGAATGACGAATTAAATGCCTTACAGGAATTTTTAGTCAGTATTACTTCATCCCTCAAACCGGGTGGCCGTTTATGTATTATCACTTTTCATTCTCTCGAAGATAGACTAGTGAAACAATGGATGAAGGAAGAAGCTTTTGGTTCGGAGTTGCTGCCCATGATGATGACAGCAAAACCACGCTTGTTGAAAGTGTTGACTAAAAAGCCCATACTTCCTGGAATAGAAGAACAAAATAAAAACTCGCGTTCAAGAAGTGCCAAACTCAGAGTGGCCGAACGCATACTGATAGACGAATTTTCGACAAATAAGAAGAAAAAAGACAAGTAAGAAGAATATAAGAAGCTTAGCCAATCGTAGCTCTTTATTGTCCTTATTCGAAATCACTAATTAACACCCCCCATAGGTATGTTAGCCAGCTTTATGTCTGGTTACCCTACTATAATAGCCATTATGAACACCCCTACGTTCTCTTTTTTGCAAAAGATGCCCGATTGGAAAACGCTGTTGCGTACCGCGGGGAATAAGGGTATCGTGGCTAATATTCCGTTTATTCTGTATTGTACGGTTTTAGCCTTGATTTATATAACTATCAATCATCGTGCCGAAACGGCAATTCGCGATTTAAATGTTACGGTCTCGCAACTGAAAGAAGATCGTTGGCGCTATATCGACGAGAAGTCACAATTTATGTTTCTCACGAAAGAAAGTCAACTAGAGTCGGGTGCTCTTCGTATTGGTCTCGAAAAGGCTACTATGCCTCCTTATAAAATTTCAATTTCCTCACCTGCACGATGAACACAAGTCAAGAAATACGATTGAGGGTTTATCTCAGCTTTATAGCCATGTGCTTGTTTGGTTTGGCTATTCTCTATAAAGGAGGGGTTATCTATTTTAAAGAAGGGAAGGAGTTAAAGTCGATGGCCGA
>JBEISB010000272.1:0-1622 GCA_040375635.1 Chitinophagaceae bacterium
GAGTGGGGCTTACGAGGCCTGGTACGAAAACGGACAAAAAAGAGAAGAGCTAAGCTTTGTAGCTGATACCATACAGGGGGATATTCATACTTGGTATGCCAATGGACAGGTTCGGAGACAAGAAGAATATCAGGGGAATCATCGTATAAAAGCTGTTTTTTACGATAGTCTCGGACATGAACTTCCTTTTGTAGAATACCTGATAAGTCCAGAATTTCCTGGTGGCAATGAGGCCTTGCTTGCTTTTTTAGGCAAACATCTGAAGTATAATAAGAAGGCGCGAAGAAAAGGCATTGAAGGACGGGTGCGTGTATATTTCGAGGTTGATCTTCATGGCGTGGTGCGGAATGTTAGTGTAGCCAATTCTCTTGACCCCTTATTAGATGAAGAGGCTTTGCGGGTTATTCGCAACATGCCGGCATGGAAGCCTGGTAGACTCGATGGAGAGCCCATTATGCAATCGTTTACAATACCCATAAAATTTCAATTAGAAGAATAAGCCATGGTTTCGGTTTGGGAAAGAAATAGTTTATTACAAGCCGACCATGTGGTTATTGGGGCGGGTATTGTTGGGCTATGCACTGCCTATTATATCAAGCAACGTTTTCCTACACAGCGGGTTTTGGTTCTCGAAAGGGGCTGCATTCCGGCCGGGGCTAGTACGCGTAATGCAGGATTTGCCTGTATGGGTTCGGCCTCAGAGTTGTTGGATGATCTTCAAGATCGAAGCGAGGAAGACATGCTAGCCTTGTTTTTGTTTCGGAAGCAAGGGCTTGAACGACTCCGGCAATTGTTGGGGGATAATCGTATAGGATATCAGGCTAAGGGCAGTTATGAGTTAGTTATGGCTCAGGATTTGGAGATCCTCGATCAGCTTTCTTATTTAAATAAAATTATTAGTGAATTAATTGGAAATAAACCTTTTAGCATTGATAATGAAAGTATAAGTAAAAGTAAATTTTCGGCAACAAAAGTATTAGCGATGATTCGAAATCATTGCGAGGCGCAGATTGATACGGGCATGATGATGCGGTCACTGAAGGAGATGGTGATACGTTCGGGGATTGAAGTGTTGGGTGGTTGTATCGTAGAATCCATCGAAGAATATCCCCATCGGGTAGATATCATCTGTCGGCAACTCGGCGCAGAATCATTACTTTGCTTTGTGGCGGCCGATGTATGCGTTTGCACAAATGCCTTTACGTTAGACATTATCAAGGGTTTGGATATTGTGCCCGGCCGAGGACAAGTTTTACTCACCAAACCGATACCCCATTTGTCTTTTCAGGGAATCTATCATTTCGATAAAGGATATTATTATTTCAGAGAGTACCAAGGGGCTGTCTTGTTTGGGGGAGGCAGAAATAAAGATTTCGAAACGGAGAGGACAAACAAAGAAGGACTAAACCCATTGATTCAAGAGGATTTGATAGAAAAGCTAAAAGAAATTATTCTGCCGGGCAGAGATTTTGAAATCGATTTGCAATGGTCTGGAATCATGGCCTTTGGCGCTACAAAGGAGCCCATTGTTCGTGCCCATTCTTCGCGAATATTTTTAGGCGTCAGGATGGGAGGTATGGGGATTGCTATCGGTTCAGAAGTAGGTTTTCGATTGGCTTCCC
>JBEISB010000148.1:0-5725 GCA_040375635.1 Chitinophagaceae bacterium
CCCCTACTTTGCGCTCATTAAACAAAACATCAACTATAAACATGCGCCTGAAGTACATCAAATTGATATCAACTACCGACTCAAGACATCGAAAAATGGATTTTTAAAATTCTACGGATACTTAAATCATACGCATATCGACATTCAACGAAATAATATCGACAGTCGCGATTATTCGAATGCGAACCAATACTATCAAGATAATTATCAAGTGAAAAACAATAATGTTTACGGCAACTTATCGTACCGACATTATTTACCTAAAGATTGGAAAATTAATATTGGACTTTGTGCGAGTTATAATGTTGATGATATTGAAACCCGCATTCTCAATGCCCAACAACAAATCGTTCAGGATTCGAATTTCTGGTATCGCGAATGGTTGCAAATTGGGAATCAAAATGCATTAGCCACAACAAAAGTAGTGCTCGAAAAGAAGTGGAATAATTTGTACGCCCTTCGATTTGGCACCGAGTACATCTTCAATGGCGATAAAAATCAGGTAAACGCCCCGTTATACTGGAACTTCATGTTAAATCGTAGTAGACTGCAAGATCACTACACAGCTGTGTTTGCCGAAAGTGATATTTATTTGACGAATAATTTTGCCGGAAAAATAGGGCTGCGTAGCGAATACTCCTCGCTGATGCAGCAGGTAAATCTTGCTCCCCGAATTTCGGCAGCGTATAAACTAAACCGTGCCGGACAACTTTCTGCCGCCTACGGTATTTTTTATCAAAAGCCCGAAACCCCTTACTTGTATAAAAGCAATCAACTAACCTATATGCAGGCGACACATTATATCCTCAATTATCAATATCAACCGAAAGATCGTTTGCTACGCGTAGAAGCCTATTATAAAACGTATCAACATTTGATAAAGACATTACCACAAATCAATCAATCTGGTGATGGTTATGCCCGGGGTATTGAATTGTTTTATCGGGATAAGAAATCAATCAAAGGCATCGACTTTTGGATATCCTATTCGTACTTAGATACCAAACGAAATTATTTGAATTATTTACGTTCGGTACAACCAGACTTTGTGGCCAGTCATGTAGGCTCTTTGGTTTGTAAAAAATTCTGGACGAAATACATGTTTGGCATCAATGGCACCTATACCCTAACCTCAGGCAGGCCCTACAACGATTACAACCTTGTAGACCCGAATAGCAATACGGGCAATGCTCAATTATTTATGAACGACAGAACGCCGTTGTATCAAAATTTCAGTGTCTCCGTCAATTATTTAAAAACCATTCGCAAGGCATTTACCGTCTTTGTCCTTAGCGTGAATAACCCCTTCGGATTTAATCAAGTCTATGGATACAATTATGCGAGTCACGACTTAAACGGAGATAAACAGCGTTACAAACAAGCCATCACGCCAACAGCGAAACAATTTATTTTTTTGGGGATGTTTATGAGTTGGGGAATCGACAGAAGTCAAGAGGTCATTGATGGCAATTTGTAGTTGTAAGCACTTCCCTTTCTAAAGAAATTGAGACAGAAAATACAATTCAGTCGCCCGAGCGTATTTTTTTTCGCTACAATCATTCAAATCCTTGCTTATCTTCGAATCTTAAAATATTAACATGAAGAAGAAAATTCTATCTCAACTCTTTTTATTCGCCTCATTAGGTATTATTTATGTAACCATGTCATCCGACTCCAATGGTAAATTTAATGGTGGTACATCTTGCGCTCCTTGTCATGGCAGTATGAATACAGCCACAACCGTTATGTTAGACGGGCTACCTAGCAGCTATGCCTTGGGACAAACATACAACCTCACTTTTACTATTATTAACGTAACCGCAGCAAAAGCTGGATTTAATATTAAAGCTACTGCCGGGACCTTCATCCCAGGAACTGGTAGTAAAGTAAAAACAGATGGCTCAGAAATAACTCATTCAATGACGCCAAAGACAATGTCTGGCAGCCAAGCGGCTTTTACTTTCAATTGGATAGCCCCGACATCAGGTTCTTCTGCTGTTACCTTTAGCGCCGTTGGTAATGCGGTAAACAACAATGGAGGCAGTGATGCCGGAGACCAATGGAATAGCATGACAGCTACAGTGCCGGCTACACCATCTTCAGTATCCGATATCAACAACGGCGACTTTTCATGCTATCCGAACCCTGTAACCCAAAACTTAATGATCAAAGGCTTAAGTACAGATACTCGCGATATCATGATCTTTGGCATTACCGGTCAAGTCGTTGTACCTTCTTTTATCGTTGAAAATCACCAATGTGTAATTGACTGCAGCCGTTTAACAGCAGGTACTTACGTGATTACAGCCAACCAAAACGGACAAAAAGTTAGCGCTACTTTTAGCAAACAATAAGAAAATGAATGACCTATAAAAAGCCTCGGTTTCCCTGAGGCTTTTTTTGTTTCTAAAAAAAAGAATTTCAATTTGCATGGGATTTTAGATATTTGTTTTTAAAAGAAAAAAGTATATGAAAAAAATTACCCTTACCTTAAGTTTATTAATACTTGGATTGGCCTCCTTCGGACAATCGGAACAATACAAAAAAGGAATGAGTGCCATGTTGCAAAAAATGCAGGGCGCTGCTAATTCTGTCGACTTATATCAAGATGCAGCCAATGGGTTTATCCGCATTGCCGATGCCGAAAAAAGTGAGTGGCTACCCAAATATTATGCCTCCTTTTGCATGGTAATGCAGGCCATGAATAGCAAAGACATGACTAAGATCGATCCGGTATTAGATGTTGCAGACAAACTATTATCAGAAATCGCTAGCGTAAAAGAAAGCGATGAGGTGCTATGCTTACAGTCGTTTAGTCGCTCTGCTAGAATTGCTGTAGACCCAATGACACGGGGCATGAAATTTGGTCCCGAGGCGGCTAAATTACTAGCTCGCGCCAAAACAATTAACCCAAACAACCCGAGGGTTTACTTTCTGCTAGGACAATCGGCCTTTTATACTCCTGAAGCATTTGGTGGTGGAAAAAAAGCAGCCCAATCGCTATTTACAGAAGCAGCCGAAAAATTCAACACCTTTACACCTCTTAACGAGCTGATGCCAAATTGGGGGAAAGAAGTCAACGAAAGCATGCTTAAACAGTGCGCTAAGAAAACTAATTATTTCATAAAGCAAAAATCCCGAAGCAAGCGCTTACGGGATTTTTTATTACACACTAAAAACAAAACAACGCTAATTAAGTCGAACGATATAATAATATACCCCTTGGATATTTGGATAAATACCTCCCAGCTGGTAATCACCATCACCCGATGAAATCACTTTATTTAAATCTTCGAGCGTTGTGATAGTATCGTCATTTACCTGTGTTATTACAAAAGTCTTTTTAATACGGGTTTGTTTCGCTAAAACGCCTCCCGATTGTATACTACTTACTTGCACACCCCCCCGAACGCCCCATTGCTTACACTCTGCTTTGCTGAGTTCATGAAAACTTGCCCCAAGTTGTTCGTTCGCATCGTTTTTCACTATGCCCGTATTTCCCATTTTATTTTTAAACGTTATCGAAACGGTATTGGTTTTACCGCTGCGAACGTAGTTCAACGTTGTTTTATCGCCAGGACGATATTGCGCCACAGCTTCTGACATTTGCGGACCATTACTGATATCCTTAGCCCCTACTTTGGTGATAATATCCCCTTTGAGTAATCCGGCTTCCTCGGCAGCACTGCCCTCCATTACTTGATCTACATATACGCCGTCTACTTTATCGAGGCCAACAAGCTCCACTTGCTCGGGAGAAGCTGTTTTACTATCGAAATACGAAACCCCTAAATAAGCTCTTTGCACATTCCCAAATTTCACCATATCATTCACCACTTTTTTGACGATGTTAGAAGGAATAGCAAATGAATAACCGGCATAGCTACCTGTAGGTGAGGCAATGGCTGAATTAATGCCAATCAACTCGCCAGATGCATTTACCAAAGCCCCTCCGCTATTGCCCGGATTCACGGCCGCATCCGTTTGAATAAAACTCTCTACCGCACTGCTTCCGCTCTTGGATTGATTAATCCCAATATTCCGATACTTTGCACTCACAATGCCAGCGGTGACAGTGGTTTCTAAACTGAGAGGATATCCAACAGCTAACACCCATTGTCCGAGACGCACTTCATCAGAATTCCCATAACTGAGATAGGGTAAATTTTCTTCCTCCACTTTAATAACAGCCAAATCGGTAGAAGCATCCTTGCCAACAACCTTGGCCTTTAATGTCTTTTTACTATTCATAACAACCGTAACTTCATCAGCGCCATCCACAACATGATTATTTGTAATTATATATCCATCGGGTGAAATAATTACCCCTGACCCACTGCCTTGCATGGGTTCTTGACGGAGAAATTGTTGTCCACGGCCACCAAAAAACTGATCAAAAAGATCACTACCCAATGGAGATGTATTTTGGGTCGGCGATAATTTTTTCTCGGTTTTGATATGTACCACAGCTTTACTAGCCTTATCGGCTGCAGCTTCGAGATTCACATATCCTCCCGAATTTTCGGCAGCGGGCGAATAACTAGCATAATGATAATCTCCTGAAGGCTTACCCATATCGGCTAGAAAAACCTGATCTGCATAAATAAATTTTTTCGCAACGGCAAACGTAAAAAGAGAGGTGAGTGAGGCAATGGCCACAACGCTTAAAATCCTTTTCATATCATTATTTATTTTAGAACCCAAAAATAAAACAAGAGGTATCGAACCTCTTCACGTTTATTGTTTTTTTAACACCCAAAACTCTGTTAATGAAAGACAGAAAATAAATAAACAGTTACAAAGACGACAAAAAATCCATTGTATTGACACCATCGGCAAAGTCTCTCAATTCGGGACTTTGCGCTTTTCCGAACGGAACAAAATCCTTTCCAACGATTAGCTGTATATCTTGATGATTTTGATAGGCTTGATAGATTTCATTAACTTCCTGATAGTATCGATAATGCAATACAGAAATAGGCGAAAACACCGAATCATTTTCTATCAATAAAAGACTTTCATTGCTCATATAATATTGCGCATTCAGAATATAAAGCGCCAAATTATAATCATAGTTGTTTCGATATTTATTATGATCTTTCAACGCATCGTATTTACGAAACGCCTGTAATAACTTTTCGAAATTATATCCTATCGGTACACAAATTTGAGTAACATTCCGACAGCCTAATCCAAAATACATGTACACATCATCGGCTAATGCAGCTAATTCTTCGTCCGTTTCGTTACCTGTTAAAATAGCCACTGAAGTTCGGTTACGACGAATCACATGCGGGAACCTAGAGAAATAATATTCAAAATAACGTGCTGAATTGGATGACCCTGTAGCGATATAGGCATCGCAGCCTTTGAGCATTTCTTTGATCTGCAGACGCTCTGATATTTCCGGGACCCAACTGATTAGTTTCTGCAACAAAAAAGGCATGAGTACATGATCCTTCGCCGATAATTTTGCTTGTAGATGATGTCCGCTTAAAAACACACTCAAGGCATCGTGAAACCCAACTAAAGGGATATTTCCTGCCATGACTACCCCTATATTTTTATGTCGATCAACAGGAAGTTCAGTCAGTGTTTGGGTGAAATTTCTCATCTTTTTTTCATCCAGATACTGCGTCGCAATATGTTGCATGGAGGCGCGAATAAAATCTTCCGTAAACCACCCATTTTCGCGCGATGCCAATTCAATTTGCTGATCTAACTC
>JBEISB010000268.1:0-1769 GCA_040375635.1 Chitinophagaceae bacterium
AAGATAAACACCAAGGCTGCTAATAGCTTCATACGCTCAGCACCTTTATACTTCATGGTTTCGTACAAGAAATACAGTAAGGTAACGGGACCAATGATGTACATAAACAAATCTGTATACCTCGTATTTTGCACCAATAATAAGATGAGCGGAATGCTCAGTAAAGAACCAAGATAAACGGCGATTTCATATCCTCGTTTTTTTTGCACTGGCATTTCTAAAGGCAAGGGGGATAAACCTATTGGCCCTAATTGCGTTTGGGTATAGGTAAAGGTTAGCAAGCCCATAGCCATTACGATAGCGGCAGCAGCAAAAGCCCAACTCCACGAAACTTCTGTTCCCAGATACACCATAAGCACACCACCTAAAAAAGCGCCGATATTAATTCCGGAGTAAAACAAACCATAACCGGCATCTCGACGGCTATCACCAGCGCGATATAGAGTGCCCACCATAGATGATATATTGGGTTTAAAAAAACCGGTACCGACTATAGAAAAGCAAATACCTAAATAAAATAAACTCGCCGGCGAGAAGGCAATGATCAGGTTACCCATAATCATAAGGATACCTCCAAAATATAGCGACTTTCTAAATCCAAGAATCTTATCCGCAAATAACCCGCCTATAAAAGCAAAGGCATATACAAACGCTTGGATGGCCCCATACTGCAAGTTGGCTGTCTTTTCATCGATGAATAATTGCTGCACCATAAAAATGGTCAGGATACCTCGCATCCCATAAAAACAAAATCGCTCCCACATTTCGGTTAAAAAAAGCAACCAAAGTTGACGAGGGTATTTGCCTTCAAAGTGTTGGATTTCCTCCAGGGTAAGTTGTGGTTTCATATGCGTAATTATATCGACAAGATAAGTTGGATTTTTGTATAGAGGCCGTTACGCGAGAAATTAATTTCCATTATTTTCAAGTAACCATTTTAATGGCTTGAATTTCTTTTCATATTGCAAGCCAAAACGGCTGATAGTAGCTCGTATATGTTCGACGGTTTCGCTAACACTATCTGTGATTAATATCAAATCTAAATCTTCGGGCGAGATGGTACCAGCCACTTTCATCGCATCTATATAGTCAATCAGATGTTTGTGAAACGCTTTATCAAAGATAACAATAGGGAAATTCCTGATCTTACCCGTCTGTATCAAGGTAAGCGCTTCAAACAATTCATCCATAGTACCAAAGCCTCCAGGCATGACAATAAAGGCATACGAATACTTAATCAATAAGGTTTTTCTCACGAAGAAGTATTTTATCGATACCCATTTATCGAGATAAGGATTCGGTTTTTGTTCGAAGGGTAGTTCGATATTGCAACCTACACTGCGACCTTTTACATCTTTGGCTCCTCGGTTTGCTGCTTCCATAATTCCGGGACCACCACCAGTCATTATGGTAAACCCTAATTTGGCAATTTCGGCTCCTATGTTACGAGCCTGCTGATAATAAACATTATGCTCATCGAAACGAGCGGATCCAAAAATGGTTACACAAGGACCGGCAAAATGCAGCGTTCTGTACCCTTTTACAAAATCGAATACGGTGCGTAAGGTGACTTTAAAATCAGACCATCTACTTTGTGGTCCATCTAAAAATTGTATCTCAGATTGTTCTTGATTCATGCTTTTATTTCAATTTCGAAAGTAGTGTAAAAATGGAGGGTATCAGAAAATGAATTTATAATTTATCCATGATCACATTATCGGGTGTTGGGTAATAATAAAGACTTTCAAATACGGGTAATACCAAGGTGC
>JBEISB010000057.1:0-11254 GCA_040375635.1 Chitinophagaceae bacterium
CATCTCAATAATCGCGATGTCGGCATCATCGGGTATATTGAGTAAGGTTAAAGGAATGCCGATATGATTATTGAGGTTTCCTCGTGTAGCATAGGTTGTGTATGTAGTCGACAAAACCGCATTCAATAATTCTTTTGTTGTTGTTTTTCCATTACTTCCTGTAATCGCTAAAAAGGGGATATGGAATTGCCGGCGATGGTATAAAGCAAGTTCTTGCAAAGTTTCAAGCACATTATCGACTAATAAACAACGTTCATCATCACAAACCTTCTCATCAACTATGGCATACCGGGCTCCTTTTTGAAGGGCGTCGGTTGCAAATTGATTGCCATTGAAATTTTCGCCTCTTAGGGCAAAATAAATTTCACCTTCATTAATCTTACGGGTATCTGTTTGTACTTTGAATCCTTTTCCGAGGGTTTGGTATATTTCTTCGATGGACATAATCGACAAAGATAAACACGATTTACTATCTCTATGGGAGATTGATTTGGCCGCTTCCTCGCATTTGTTTTATAAACATTTGGAAGTCAATAGATTAAAACCTAAATTCATATGTTAAATAAAAAGGGAATACCTTTTTTCATTGTCATATATACAATTCATTGAAATTTATGTTTACTTCAGCTTTGTCTATAAATCGTTTCTATTTAAAGATTGTCTTACTCTTTTTCATTTTATTCGGATGCCAATCACACCCATTGCAAGCGCAAGTAGTTACGCAAGTGGTTATTGGAGCTACTAGCGGAACGGGAGGGTGGGCATACGGTCCCATTTATAGAAATACAGGAAACACCGGCGTTTTAAACTATTCTCGTCATGCTTATTTATACACCGCAGCAGAGTTAGGCATCCCTTCAGGTTCAAAAATCGTGAAGTTAGAATGGCTAAAAAAAGACACTTCACAAATTACGGGTAATAATAGCTTCTCTGTTTGGGTTTCAAACACAACAGCAACCAGTTTTGCTAGTTCTGTTGCATGGAGCGCTTTAACGCCGGGGATGTTGAATTCATATTCGAGTACTACCTTTTCAGTAACGGGGGGAGCTAATACTTATATTGCAGCGCCTTTTACAGATTCATTGATTTATAACGGCGCGGGATTACAAATCCTTACCGATTGGGGTAAATTGGGATATGCCACTGCGGCTGTTCCATTTTATATCAATGTGGCTGCCGGTAAATCGATCGGCACCATAAGTAATGTTGCCTTTACTAGCACAGCCACCCTTACTGCCGCTACCTATGGCGGGTATCGACCTACCATTCGAATTACGTATGTAACGGTGCCTCCGTGTACGGGCACACCCACACCTGGCAATACCTTAGGAAATGTTAGTAATGTTTGTCCCGGTGGAACTGTAATGCTGAGTTTGCAAAATACTACGCCAGGCAATCAAGTAACTTATCAGTGGCAAAGTTCCGACAATATAGCTTTTACCACCAATCTGTTGAATTTAGGAACCGGGTCTGCTCAAACTACCACACAGACGACGGCAAAATATTATCGTTGTAAAGTCAGTTGCGGAGCCACAGCCACCTTTGCTTATTCAACGCCTTTGTATGTTAGCATGAGTCCCCAATATGCCTGCTATTGCGCTAGTGCTGCCCAATCGGATGCCGATGAGGACATTTTTAAATTTACTTTAGGAACCCTTCGTAATTGTTCGAGCTGCTCTTCCTTGGCGCCTGGTGCTGGTTCTGTATTAAATATTTATTCTAACTACCAGTCGGTGACAGCTCCCGTCGTGCAAAAAGGAGCCACGATTCCTTTTGGGATTGATATCGGTCTTTGTGCCAATAATATCTATCCCAACCGCAGCGCAATATTTATAGACTTTAATCAAAATTCTTCTTTTGCTGATGCCGGCGAATTAGTGTATTCGAGTTCGAGTTCTATCTCGGGAGTGCATACCGAAACAGGAACGATCAGTATTCCAAGTACTGCACTTACGGGCACAACCGGGGTAAGGGTAATCACCTCAGAACAAAATTTAGCGATTACAGATCCTTGTCTTTCTTACGCTTGGGGCGAGACCGAAGATTATCTCATTTCGATTCAGCCTTCAACAGCATGCACAGGTACCCCTGCACCTGGCAATACGGTAGCGGATGCGTCCGGAACTTGTACACTGGTTTCAGGAACCTATTCAGTGTGTAGCGGTAAATCGGCGAGTTTAACGATTTCATCGCCGCCAAGCGGTACCGGGTTTAGCTATCAATGGTATGAGAATAATTTTCCTATTAGTGGCGCCACCAATATTTTATATACCACAAATGCTATTAGCGTGAGTAAAACATATTATTGTCGAGTAACTTGTGCCAATTCGGGTTTATCGGCAAATGCAACGCCTATTACTATTACGTTAAGCTCGTATTTAAATTGCTATTGTACTTCTACTGCCAACAACGAAGCGGATGCCGATATTTTAACGGTTACGATCAACGGCGTTACCAATTCTTCGGATTGTTTAACAGCGGCGGGTGGAGCAGGTTCTGCCTTAAATCGCTATGGTAATTATACGAATCTAGGCAATCTCACCAACCTGAATATTGGCAACAGTATCCCCTTTTCGATTTATGTAGACGATTGCGATGTACCTCCCGCTCCGTATTATTCGTTTGGTACTGCGGTATGGATCGACTTCAATCATAATGGCTCATTTACTGATGCAGGTGAGCAAGTTTTTGTTGAGGGCACAGTTCAAAATAGTCCACGAACGATTACAGGTAATTTTACGATACCGTGTACGGCATTACCCGGACAAACACGCATGCGGATTATTGCTGCCGAAGGATTATCGGGTGTTAACTTAACGCCATGTCTTAATTATGGCTCTGGCGAAACCGAAGACTATCTCATCAACCTGGTACAATCCTCAGCAGCCTGCACAACACCTATACCTGCGCCGGGGAATACCCTTAGTACTGTTAGTAATTTTTGCGATAGTACGACTGCAGTTTTGTCGTTGCAAAATCGATGCTTATCTACTGCCTATTCTTATCAATGGTACAAAAATAGTGTAGCCATTACAGGTGCCACATCAAACAACTATACCACTCCGATGTTAACTGCCACAGCTACCTATTATTGTAAAGTAAGTTGTGGAACTACCTTTGTAAACTCAACGGCGGTAAGTATTACCAAATCGTCGACTGTTGTTAGCCTATCACCGAGCGCAACTTCTTATTGTCCTACTTCCGGAATCTCTGTAACGCTTACTGCCAGTGGGGCAACGACGTATGCTTGGTCGCCAGCCGGTTCACTAAATTCTTCGAGCGGTGGGAGTGTAATCGCAACGCCTTCGTCAACCACAACCTATACTGTTACTGGCTTAGATGCCAATGGCTGTGTACGAACAGCGACGCAAACCATACAAACTGTAACTTGCAGTGGCGGCAGTTTTACGGTGAAACTCTATTCGCAGGGCTATTACCAATCGGCAGGTACTATGGTGCCGGCTGCTTATAATCAAGGGGCTAGTGCAGTATCAACGTTTACTGATTCTATTGATATTGTTTTGCATCAATCCGTTTCCCCTTATGGAATCGTAGCTACGCGAAGGGCTGCCATGAATATCAATGGAATCGCTACGATGAGCTTTCCGACAACGCTTACCGGCACTTACTATATTGCAATCAAACACAGAAATCTGATTGAAACATGGAGTGCCACTGCTGTTTCCTTAAGCACAGGGTCTTATGATTTCACGACTGCCGCCAATAAAGCCTATGGCAGTAATCAAGTTTTAGTAGAGACAGGCAAATGGGGCATGTATTCGGGCGATGTCAATAGTGATGAGAATATCGATTTGCTAGACATGAGCCTCATAGACGTTGATGTAAGTAATTTTCTGTACGGCTTTTTGCCAACAGATATCAATGGCGATGGAAATGTTGATTTGATTGATATGTATTTCCCTGAATTAAATACTTCCTCCTTCATTTATTCTGCACATCCATAAAATAAACGAATCTCTTTACTGATGTATGCGGGGTTCCCACTTTGTTTCTTGTCCGCCTTGCTGATGCAGCCAATATCTCGACAGCACAAACAAGTAATCAGAAAGTCGGTTTAGATAAACAATCACCTGATCGTCTACAAATTGATTTTCGCGTTGTAAATGCACGCAATTTCTTTCCGCTCTGCGACAAACACAGCGGGTAATATGGCAAGATGAGGCTAACCTATTTCCACCGGGCAATACAAAGTGTTTTAGTTCGGGTAAGACTTCATTCATACGATCTATTTCTTGCTCAAGAAACAAGACATCGCCTGCCTGCAAATCGGGTATACTCATTTTTGTTTCTTTGTCTGGGTCACAAGCCAAAGACGAACCTATGGTAAATAATCGATCTTGAATTTCTTTGAGGATAGGTCTTACTGATTCGGCAGCATCATGGTCGCCCAAATAGCCTAACCACGAATTCAATTCATCGACTGTGCCATAGGCTTCGATGCGTAAATCACTTTTTGGAATCCGTGTTCCCCCTATTAGTCCTGTGCTTCCTTGGTCGCCGGTCTTGGTATAAATTTTAAATGACATATTGTTTGTTTTATTGAAAGTAAAAGGATAGAAGGATGAAGAGAAATTACACTAGCGAGTCTTCGTCCTTCTCTGGCATACGGATAGAAGGACTCATCCTTTCTTCTATAGATTCTGTGGAAAGTTCGGAAAGCTCCTCTGTCGCTGTCACAGCAGGAGGTTGCGTTTCTTCGCTCGCCGGCCGAGGTAATTCCGTCACTGTATGCAAGGCTTGTTGCTGCAGGTCGTTATCGATTAATCCATCTTTTAAGCGTATCACACGATGGGCGTATCGAGAAATCTCCTCCTCGTGAGTCACTAAAATAACCGTATTCCCGGCTTTGTGAATCGCATCAAAAATAGACATGATCTCCACTGATGTTTTGGAATCTAGATTTCCGGTGGGCTCATCGGCTAAAATGATCGAGGGATTGTTGATGAGCGCACGAGCGATTGCTACCCGTTGACATTGACCGCCCGAAAGTTCGTTGGGCTTATGGTGACTCCGATCTGCCAAACCCACATTCTCCAATACCTGATGCGCTCTCGCTTCTCTTTCCTTCCGCGGTATGCCTGCATAAACCAAAGGCAGGGCAACATTTTCGAGTGCCGAAAGTCGAGGTAATAAATTGAACTGCTGAAAGACAAACCCTATTTCATGGTTACGAATATCCGCTAACGCTTCTTCACTCATCGTACTCACATCATGACTGTTTAAAAAATACTTACCCGCTGTTGGCGTATCGAGGCATCCTAGAATATTCATTAAGGTAGACTTCCCCGAACCCGAAGGGCCCATTAACGCCACATACTCATTCTTGCCAATCCATAAATTAACACCCCGCAACACGGGGATGACCAACTTCCCAAGGGTATAATGCTTGTAGAGGTTTTCGATTTTTATGATTTCTTTATGGGCGTTCTGCATATGGATTCCGCGGGTAAAAATACTATATTTGAAGCCATGATACATGAACTCTTCTTTTATTTTCAACATCTCACCTGGATAGAGTTATTCGATATCATACTGGTACTCCTAATCATCTTACAATTATTCCGAAGCCTCCGCGGTAGCATTGCCTTTAATATTTTTGTAGGTACTTTAGTGATTTATATCCTGTGGTTGCTTGTCAATAAGTTGCGTATGCCGCTGATGAGCGAGATTCTCGATCGATTGGTCAGTATCGGTCTCATTGGTTTAATTGTTGTGTTTCAACCTGAGGTGCGCAAATTTCTCATCTCCCTGGGGCGCAGATCGCCCTTAGGAAAAAGTGGATTCGTTAGCCGCCTCTTCCAATCGAATTCTCTCAATAAATACATTGTAGAAGAAAATGTGATTGAAGAAATCAGTGAAGCCATTGCCTATATGCAAGAAAATCAGCTGGGCGCTACGATGGTGATTGCCCGCTCAGCTCGTTTTGAGTTTGATACGCATACCGGTAAAATCATTAACGGCTTGGTAAGTGCGAAACTCATCGAAAGTATTTTTTCAAAAAGCAGTCCCCTGCATGATGGGGCCGTGGTTATCGATAAGGATAATCTCATCGCCGCTGGCGTGGTATTGCCTATTAGTGATAATACGCAGCTGCCTTCACAAATTGGACTTCGGCATCGCTCCGGCGTCGGGGCCACCGAGCATAGTGATGTGTTGGTGGTGATTTTATCGGAGGAAACGGGCCGGGTTTCAATGGCGAAACAAGGACAATTATTTCCAGATATGCCGCTTGAAGAAATTAAAAAAGAAATGTACGGTGCTTTAATTTCTTAATCGATATGTCTTTGGGTAGACTAAAATTTTTCTTTTGCCCCCGTTTACATATTTTGCTAACGAAGAGCGGAGCGTTTCGGGGACCCTGAGCCTAATCCGCCGAGCTTGTGATACGCTAACAGCCTTGGATACAATGTCTTATCCGTAGCAACATCGCTAGTTCTCTATCTCTGCAGCAATTCAACCTTTCACTTTCTATTTTTCAGTTACCTTTGAATCCGATTGTTATAATACTATGGAAGCACAAAACAGAACAACAGACTCCGGCATAGACATACAGAAAGTGTATACTGAAACGCACATACATCCCGAAATTCCCGGAGAATTTCCCTTCACCCGCGGCATACATGAGGGGATGTACCGCGATCGTCCTTGGACCATTAGACAATATGCGGGTTTTAGTACCGCCGAAGCATCTAACCAACGCTATCATTTTTTATTACAACAAGGGGTAACGGGTCTCAGTGTGGCTTTCGATTTACCCACCCAAATTGGTTATGATAGCGATGATGTTATGTCTAGTGGCGAAGTAGGTAAAGTAGGGGTTGCCATCGATACGATAGAAGATATGGAACGACTTTTCAAAGGGATTCCGCTTGAATCGGTGAGCACTTCAATGACCATCAATGCTACCGGTTTTATTTTATTGGCTTTTTATGTGGCATTGGCCAAACGACAAGGTGCTGATGTCCGCAAAATTTCTGGAACCATCCAAAATGATATATTAAAAGAATATGCTGCTCGCGGGACCTATATCTATCCACCGAAAGTCAGCATGCGACTCATCACTGATATTTTTGAGTATTGCAGTCAAGAAGTCCCAAAATGGAATACGATTTCTATTTCCGGTTATCATATCCGCGAAGCAGGAAGCACGGCTGTTCAGGAATTGGCATTTACACTCGCTAACGGCAAGGCCTATCTTCAGGCTGCCATCGAAAAGGGTTTAGACATTAATGTATTCGCTAAAAGATTGTCGTTTTTCTTTAATGCCCATAATCATCTCTTCGAAGAAGTAGCCAAGTTTCGGGCGGCCCGTCGCATGTGGGCTCGCATTACCAAAGACTTAGGAGCTACCCATCCCGATGCGATGAAATTACGCTTTCATACCCAAACCGGAGGCAGTACCTTAACGGCACAACAACCCATGAATAATATCGTTCGAGTAGCCGTACAAACCTTGGCAGCTACGATGGGCGGTACACAAAGCTTACATACCAATGGTTACGATGAGGCCTTGAGTTTACCTACGCAAGAAGCTGCTCGCATTGCCTTACGCACCCAGCAAATTATTGCCGAAGAAAGTGGAATCTGTGATACGGTAGATCCATGGGCCGGTTCTTATTTTATCGAAGAGCTAACCGCAAGGGTAGAGGAGGGGGCTATGAAGTTGATGGAGAAAATAGACGCGATGGGTGGTGCCGTGCAAGCTATCGAACAAGGCTTTATTCAAGAGCAGATAGCCCGTTCGAGTTATGCATACCAGCAAGCTATCGAAAAAAACGAACGAATTATTGTTGGGGTCAATAAGTATGTCGAAGATGAACAAACCAATATTCCCATCATGAAAATTGATGCGGCGATAGAGCAGGAGCAAATTGAACGATTGCAACAATTTAAAGCCAACCGAAAGATGGAGAATGTTACTGCCTGTTTACAAGCCATCACCGAAGCAGCCCAAGGAACAAAAAATCTTATGCCTTTGGTGATCGAAGCCGTAGAACAGCATTGCACCTTAGGCGAAATTGCCCATACATTACGGGCCGTCTGGGGCGAGTACCGGAATTAGTATAGGTTAGATTCGGCTAGCCCCTTATCTTTGAAACGCTCATTGCAGGATTAAATATGTCGAAGTTTCAACAAGGAAATAGTCTCGAAGAGGTAAATGCCACCGTAGAAACCCGCGGTAAAAAAAGTATATGGCAAAAAATTGCTGCTTTTTTTGGTCCCGCTTATTTAGTCTCTGTAGGTTATATGGACCCCGGCAATTGGGCTACCGATATTGAAGGCGGAAGTCGATATGGTTATGCCCTAATCTGGGTTTTAGTGATGAGCAATATTATGGCAATCGTGTTACAATCTCTATGCGCTCGATTGGGTATTGTCTATAAGAAGGATCTTGCTCAAGTAAACCGAGAGACCTATCCACCCATAATCAATTTTTGTTTATATGTTTTGGCCGAACTCGCCATTGCTGCCTGTGATCTTGCCGAAGTCATTGGTATGGCCATAGGATTAAACTTACTTTTTCATATCCCGATGCTATGGGGCGTAAGTATTACCATTGCCGATACATTTCTGCTGCTTTATCTTCAAAAACTCGGCATTAAAAAAATGGAAGCGTTTATCATTTCCCTGATCGCTATCATTTTTATTTCGTTTATGGTAGAGCTTTTTTTTGTGCAGCCCGATGTGGTGGGCATTTTTAAAGGATGTAAACCCAGCTTGCCAGACGATTATGCGCTATACATCGCGATTGGTATTATTGGCGCTACGGTAATGCCGCATAATTTATATCTGCACTCGGCCTTGGTACAAACGCGAAAAATTGGTGACGACTATGTATCAAAACGGAATGCCTTACGTTGGAATATTTTTGATAGTGCCATTGCCCTCAACCTCGCTTTATTTGTCAATGCCGCCATACTCATATTGGCAGCAGCTGCCTTTTATCATAATGGGATTACGGGCATTGCTAGTATCGAAGACGCTCATAAATTATTAACGCCCTTAGTTGGCAATCGATTGGCCCCTATATTGTTCGCGGTTGCTTTAATTGCCGCAGGACAAAGCAGTACGGTTACAGGGACTTTAGCCGGACAAATCGTGATGGAAGGGTATTTGCATATCCGCATCAATCCTTGGGTAAGACGAATTATTACCCGGACCGTGGCGGTTGTGCCTGCCTTTGTTACCATACTCATTGTCGGTGAAGAAAAAATGACGGACCTCTTGATATTGAGTCAAGTGATTCTTAGTATACAATTGGCCTTCGCTATTATCCCCTTAATTTATTCGGTTTCAAATAAGCGGATGATGAAAGAGTTTGTAATCAAACCCGCTATGATTATTCTTTCTGTGTGCATTACTGCTGTTTTGTTATTTCTGAATATTAAAATGGTCATGGGAAAAAGTCTGCTCTTTCTATCGCAAACGCAAGATACTAGGCTGCAAATCTTGGTCATAAGTGGCCTTGTTCTTTTCTTTATTTTGCTCATAGTCACCATTCTGTATCCGCTTATCTATCCCAACCGAAAATCATCAAATAATCGAATGCATAAGGCCAAAGAATTGTTTCACTTGCAAAGTCCTAAGCCATTTTCTTGCATCGCCCTAGCCTTAGATTTTAGTGATACCGATGATATTATTCTATCTCGCGCCCTGCAACAAGCCCATGCCGATACGCGGTTATTGTTGATTCATGTGGTAGAAAGTGCAGGGGCTAAAATATTAGGCAGACAAGTTTCGGATGAGGAGACAGAACAAGATCTACGACAGCTGCAGACCTATGCAAACAATTTAGAAAAGACGGGCATCAAGGTTCATTACGAATTAGGCTTTCGAAGTCGCAGCAACGAAATTGTTCGCCTTTGCAAAGAGGGGGGAGCCGATTTATTAATTATGGGGGCGCATGGGCATAGTGGAATTTTTGATTTTTTGTATGGACAAACCATCGATAGTGTTCGCCACAAGCTACAGATTCCGGTGCTGATTGTAAATCGATAAGCAGCAGAGATTAGGTAAACTCCTAATTTCATCACACTTTTGTATTATGTCAGCAAATCAGGTAACCCTTATTGAATGTCCTCGTGATGCCATGCAGGGCTGGAAGCATTTTATTCCCACCCAAACGAAAATTGATTATCTCAATGCCCTTCTCGAAGTAGGATTTGATGTACTCGATTTCGGGTCGTTTGTCTCGCCAAAAGCGATTCCCCAATTAGCCGATACCCAAGAAGTATTACGAAAATTAAACCTACATCAGTCCAAGACCAAATTATTAGCGATTATAGCGAACCTTCGGGGTGCCCAAGATGCAGTGGTCTTTGACGAAATTGCTTATTTAGGCTTTCCCTTTTCGATTTCAGAGACCTTTCAGCAACTAAATACAAACAGCAGTATTGCCGATTCATTGAAAACGGTTGAGGCGATTCAAAATCTCTGCACGCAAAAGAACAAAGAAGCCGTTACCTATATTTCTATGGGATTTGGTAATCCTTATGGCGACCCTTATAATGCCGATATTGCTATCCAGTGGGTAGAAAAGTTATCGCAATTGGGTCTCCGTATTTTTGCGATGTCGGATACCGTTGGTGTTTCGAATCCTGAAAATATCAGTTATATCTTCTCCCAATTACAAGCAGCCTTTCCACAACTAGAATTTGGCGCCCATTTTCATTCTACCCAAGAGAAGGCTTTGGAAAAACTCGAAGCCGCCTATACCCATGGTTGTTTGCGTTTTGATAGTGCTTTGAACGGAATTGGTGGATGTCCGATGGCCCAAGACGAACTCATTGGTAATCTGCGTACCGAAACCCTTGTGGCATTTTTAGCAGAAAAGGGGATTGACATGAAGCTCAATACAGAAGCCTTACAAAGGGCATTAGCCATGGTGCCTGGCGTTTTTCAATCTTGATCATAAAGGGATTTCTATAAAACAAGAAAGGCTAATCTGCATTGAGAATAGCCTTTCTTTCTTAAGGATAGAATCCATTATAAATCAAACTTGATGCCTTGCGCTAAAGGTAATTTATCGGTATAGTTGATCGTATTGGTTTGGCGGCGCATATACACTTTCCATGCATCCGATCCGCTTTCACGACCACCTCCTGTTTCTTTTTCACCGCCAAAGGCACCCCCAATTTCGGCACCGCTGGTACCAATATTCACATTGGCAATGCCGCAATCGCTACCGGCATGTGATAAAAAGCGCTCAGCTTCACGCATGTGGGTAGTCATA
>JBEISB010000104.1:0-8056 GCA_040375635.1 Chitinophagaceae bacterium
ATACGAAACCAATCCGGCAGAATTGGCTATAAACACCTCACCACTATAGGGTTGAATCACAATACTATTAATCTCATTGGAAGGGAGAGGACTATTATCTTTCGTAAAGCGATGTAATATTTTTTCGGCATCATCGGTTATCAACCAAACCCCATTATTGGTACCTATCCATTTATTGTTTGCTCCATCCACAGCAATGACATTCACACTTTCGCGTTGAAATAATAAACCGGCATTGAGATCATATTTTACAATTTTTAATTCGGCATCACATCCCGCATTAGTAAGTACACTTTCGGGACAATTTACAATCCCAATGCCATCGGTAGTCCCGATCCATATTTTCCCATTGCGGTCTTTGGCAATAGACAATACTTCGTTGTTAGGCAGGTTGCCATTGCCGGCACCGGTAGTGAGTAATCGGCTTGCATCATCATTTTTATTGTCGATTGTTTGATTATCATTCAACACCATAACCCCATAACCTCTTGTAGCAATTACCCACTTTTGGTCGTCATTGTCGATGGCCATTTTGCTGACATATTTACCGCCACCGGCAAAGGGTAAAGCAAAACTTTGCCAGCTATTATCGGCTTTCTTAACGGCTAATTGCGTAGGGGCTCCATAATTCGTCATCCATAAATTGTTATGTGAGTCGAAGGCTAAATCCATGATAATATTAGCGCCAGGATTTCCAATTTGACTTTGTAAAAATCCATTGTCTTTATAAACAGTCGTACTATTATCGGGTTTAATTTCGAGTAAGCCGCCTCCAAAAGATCCGGCATAGAGATATTGGTTACGCGAATCAATGGCTACATCGGTAATATCAATGACACTGTCCATCGCCGGAAATCCATTAAAGCGCGTATACCAAGTCCAATCTCCTGTATGATATTTAGAAATACCCGCCGAATTGAGTAAGGGCTCCCAAGCTGATTCACCACCCGAAGAGACATAGATATCTTCACCTGCCTGTGATAAATTATAAAACGAATTTCCGAAAGCACCCTGGGGTATCATTTGGGATTTATTTTTTCGATTCTCGAGTCGAATCAAACCTTCCCACTGATCAGCTTCCCAAATTTCATGGTTGTATACTTCACACACATCATTGGCATTTACCGAAAACACAGAGTCAATAGGTATACCTTGATTATCCAATATCATTATACATCTTCGTTTATCATTGCGTTCGCAGATATATAAATCCTGAATGCCTTTAGAGATATTGGTGATTGTCGATCCCGCTGCATACACGGCTAACAGATTTCCGCTCTTGTACTGATACAATGAATCGGTACTCGCAGCAAAGAGTTCGTTATTATGATTAAGCACAAAAGGCATGATTCGACTATCGAACAAGGTCCAGCTGCCAAAGTTTTGTAAGTTGACATTATTCACATCGGCGGTATACATCCCTTTAGAAGTGGACGCATAAAACTGCCCGTTATAGGTACTCAGACTATATATATTCAGGATCTCTGTATTTTGTTGCAGGATATAGGTTTCTTTGATTTCGGCTCGGGTAGGATTTAATACCACAATGCCAAAATCGGTACAGAGATACATGAGTTGGTTTTCAAAATACACACTGTTGATGCGCTTACTACCGGTCATATTTGCATTTCGTATATCCGGAATATTGATGAAGTCGTTTCCTTTCATCAAATCAATATTACTGTTCTCGTAAACGATAATGAGGTAGCCACTTTCCGAATCGTATCGCAGCAGACGAATATTAACATCATGGAGTCCATTCACTTTAGAGTAGCGACTATATTCATGATCGATTAAAGAATAAGAAAACAGATTGGCTTGTCCGGCAAAGATTTTATCACCCGTAAACGCAACGCTGTTGGCCGATTGGTAAGAAAAATGCGATTGCCATTGTCCTACCGGAGTGAATTGGGCCTTTAGGCCTGAAACGAAACAGCAAGTACAAAGCAGTAGAGCAAAATATCGAAGTATTGGCATGTATCAAAAGTAAGGGATATTAAAACGTATCTGGGCAAACTTTAGTACTTTATAGCCTGATTTTGTTGCCCGCATGGTATCTTTACGCCTTATGTGGAAAGTCCTAGCCCGATTTATATTACAATACCGATTCCCGATTTTAATAGTCCTTTCTTTGCTCACCTTAGGCATGGGTTATTTTGCCTTACAGGCGAAGATGAAGTATGAGATGACTTCTGCCATTCCCGAAGATAATCCTAAGTATATCGAACATATGGATTTCAAGAAGCGATTTGGTGAAGATGGCTCTATGTTGGTTGTAGGCTTTCAGAAAGACAATGTTTTTGATCCAGTATTTTTTGCGCAGTTTACCCAGTGGCAGAAAAAAATAAAGGCCATCGATGGGGTCGATAATATGTTGAGTATTCCAACGGCCATAGCGATTTATAAAGAAGGGGGTGACAGCAATGCAAAATTGGTTACCCGACCCGTGTTTATGCAAGGCAAACCTTTCGACAGCAGCGTAAAAGAATTTTTGAGTCTACCTTTTTATCGTAACCTCTTGTACAATCCCGACACACATACTTATCTCACGGCTATTTATCTCAACAAGATAAAATTACAAACGGCGGAGCGACTCAGAATCATTAATGACATAAAATCGGTCACGGAAAATTTTGAAAAGCAAAGTCAGGTAGAGGCTCATTTCTCGGGTTTGCCTTTTATTCGTACCGAATTCGCACAGAGTGTTCGCTATGAGATGAAGTTGATTTTAATCGCCTCTTTATTGCTAACCGCTGTGGTGTTGTTTTTGTTTTTCAGATCCTTGAGTGCCGTATTGTTTTCGGTGATGGTAGTCTTTGCCGGTGTGTTATGGGCCATGGGACTTCTCTATCTGATGGATTATAAGATTACGATTCTTACCGCTTTGATTGCCCCATTGGTGGTTGTGATCGGCATTCCCAACTGTATTTACTTCTTGAATAAGTACCATACCCAATTTGAAATCTATAAAGAAAAAGAAGCAGCCTTGCTGAATATGGTTGAGCGCATGGGCATTGTTACTTTGTTTACCAATCTTACAGCAGCTATTGGTTTCGGGGTATTTTATTTTACAAAGAGTCAGGTATTAAAGGAGTTTGGCTTAGTAGCAGGGGTTAGCATTTTGGTTGTATTTTTTCTTTCTCTGTTGGCCATACCGGCTATCTTTTCATATCTCAAAGAACCCCATCCAAAGCATACGGCTTACCTCGAAAATAAAACGCTCACTTCTATCTTATTAAAAATTGAGCATTGGGTATTGCATCATAAAAAATATGTGAGTGTATTTTGGCTATTGGTCTTGGTGATTTCGGTATTCGGTATGATGAATCTGAAAACCAAAGGGTATATTGTAGATGATTTGCCTAAACAAAATCGGATTTACAAAGACCTGAAATTTTTTGAAAAGAATTTTCATGGCGTTATGCCCCTCGAAATTGTGGTAGATGCCAAAAAGAAAAATGGAATCAGCAGTTTGCCTACTTTGCAAAAAATCGACAGGCTTAGTGATGCCTTAGGCGCCTATCCACAATTGTCGAAGCCCCTCTCTATGGTAGAAGCTATTAAGTTTGCGCGTCAAGCTTATTATGACGGAGACAGCAGTAGCTATGCCATGCCCAATAGTTTTGATGTAGCCTTTTTATTGCCGTACTTACGCATGAAGGGAGGCAGTGATAAAGGCAATACGCAGTTCTCGAAACTTCTCTCTTCATTTATAGATAGCAGTAAGCAATATGCTCGTATCAGTGTTGGTGTTGAGGATATGGGTTCCGAAAAATTACCCATTTTATTAGACAGTATTCAGCAACAGGCTAACCAAATTTTCGACTCTACCCGTTATCATGTTTCTTTTACCGGAACCAGTATTGTGTTTCTCGAGGGGAGTCGGTTTATCATTCATAGTTTGCGCGATAGTTTATTGCTGGCGCTGATTATGATTGTGGCCTGTATGATTTTTCTTTTCCGTTCGTGGCGTATTGTACTCATTTCCTTAATCACCAATATGATTCCATTAGCCATTACCGCAGCAGTGATGGGTTATTTCCAAATCAATCTCAAACCCTCTACCGTATTGGTGTTTAGTATCGCCTTGGGTATAGCTATCGATGTTACCATTCGCTTTTTGGTAAACTATAAGCAAGATTTACCTAAGTATAATTATGTGATTCCTGACACGATACGCGCTACCATACAAGAAACCGGCATCAGCATTATTTATACTTCGTTGATATTAGCAGCAGGCTTTATTGTGTTTTTGGTTTCCGAATTCGATGGTACCAAAGCACTAGGTTATTTAACTGCACTCACTTTGTTTATGGCCATGATTACTAACCTTACGCTATTGCCGGCTCTCTTGGTTTGGTTCGATAAACAAAAAAGCGAGCAATAAACCACACCGAACTACTTACTTAAATACATGCTTCTGTCTTTGTACAGCTGACGGAAATACGGATCGCGTAAATCTTTGATAAAGCGTATGGCTTCGCCGGTGCTCTTCATTTCTGGCCCTAATTCTTTATTTACACCCGGAAATTTATTGAAAGAGAATACGGGTTCTTTAATAGCAAATCCTTCGAGCTTTTTCTCAAACGTAAAATCCGATAGCTTATGCGTGCCCATCATAATTTTAGTGGCCACATTTAAATACGGAATTTGGTAAGCCTTGGCAATAAACGGTGTCGTACGCGATGCCCTTGGGTTGGCTTCGATGACATACACGGTATTGTTCTTAATCGCAAACTGTATATTGATGAGTCCGCGTATATCTAATGCCTTGGCAATTTTTTCGGCATAGTGTTCCATGGTGGTTACCAGCAGCGGAGTGAGGTTAAAGGCCGGTAGCATAGCGTGACTATCGCCACTGTGTATACCCGCCGGTTCGATATGCTCCATTACACCCATAATATGAATCTGCTCACCATCATAAATGGCATCTACCTCAGCTTCCTGACAACGATCTAAAAAGTGGTCGATTAATATTTTATTATCTGGTATATGCTTGAGGATGCTCACTACCCCTTTTTCTAATTCTTCATCATTAATCACAATCCGCATTCTTTGTCCGCCCAATACATAACTCGGACGAACCAATACCGGATACCCCACTTGGTTAGCTACCTCTATGGCTTCGTCTACAGTATACGCCGAGCCATATTCGGGATACGGAATTTCTAAGGCTTTGAGCATATCGCTAAATCGACCGCGGTCTTCGGCAATATCCATATTGTCGAATGAGGTGCCTATAATTTTAATGCCTTTCTCTTGTAATTTTTTCGAAAGCTTTAAAGCGGTTTGTCCACCCAATTGTACAATCACACCTTCGGGTTTTTCATGCTCGATAATCTCCCAAAGATGTTCCCAATACACCGGCTCGAAATATAATTTATCGGCCATGTCAAAATCGGTACTCACAGTTTCCGGGTTACAATTCACCATGATAGCTTCGTAACCACATTCTTTAATGGCTAGCAATCCATGTACGCAGCAATAGTCGAATTCAATACCCTGACCAATACGGTTGGGTCCACTACCAAGGACAATAATTTTTTTCTTGTCGCTTACTTTCGATTCGTTTGGCAATAAACTGGCGCCCTGCACCTGACGTTCGAAGGTAGAATAGAAATAAGGGGTTTTAGCTTCGAACTCGGCCGAGCAGGTATCTACCATTTTGTAAATGCGGGTAATGCCCAATGCCTTGCGTTTTTCGTAGAAGGCATCTTCGGTACCATCATTCATGATGCGACAAATCTGTTCGTCAGAAAAACCATGATGCTTGGCTTCACGAATCAAATCCGTAGGCAGCGTATCTAATTTATATTTCGCAATCTCTTTCTCGATATCGCAAAGCAGAACGATTTGTTTTAAAAACCATTTGTCAATGCCATGACTAGCCTTGGAGATCGACTTCACGCTCACCCCGGCCATCAATGCATCTTTGATTCTAAAAATCCGATCCCATTTGGGGGTTTTCAGATAGTCTAAAATATCATCGCTCTTCATCAGGCTCTTGCCATAATAACCTAATCCAACGGCGTTGTTCTCTAAACTCTGACAGGCTTTTTGTATCGCCTCGGTAAAGCTGTGCCCTATGGCCATTACCTCTCCAACACTCTTCATCTGCAAGCCCAAGGTATCTTTCGCCCCTTTAAATTTATCAAAGTTCCAGCGAGGAATTTTTACAATTACATAATCGAGGGCGGGCTCAAAGTAAGCTGAGGTATTACCCGTAATTTGATTCTGTAATTCGTCTAGGCGATACCCTAAGGCTAATTTGGCAGCAATTTTCGCAATCGGATAACCGGTAGCTTTACTGGCTAATGCCGACGAGCGCGAAACCCTTGGATTAATTTCGATGGCAATAATTTCTTCGGTATCGGGGTTCATGGCAAATTGCACATTACAACCGCCGGCAAAATTACCAAGGTCACGCATCATCATAATGGCGGTATCGCGCATCAACTGAAAGGCTGTATCACTTAAGGTCATGGCCGGTGCCACGGTAATCGAATCACCGGTATGCACACCCATGGGATCAAAGTTTTCGACTGTACAAATAATGCAAACATTATCGGCACTGTCGCGCAACAATTCTAATTCAAATTCTTTCCAGCCCAGTACAGCTTGCTCTACCAAAACTTCATGAATGGGCGAGGCTTGCAGACCGCGATGTAACGCTTCGTCTAAATCTTCTTTTTCATTCACAAAACCGCCACCGGTACCGCCTAAGGTAAACGAAGGACGAATCACCAAGGGAAATCCAATTTCTTGGGCAAACTCTTTCCCTTCTAAAAACGAATTGGCTGTCTTGGCCCGGGCAACATTTACGCCCAGTTTTATCATCCACTGTCTAAACTGCTCGCGGTCTTCGGCTTTGTCGATGGCCTTAATATCTACGCCAATTAAGCGAACCCCAAACTTCTGCCATATGCCCAGCTCTTCTACTTCTTTACACAAGTTCAAGGCGGTTTGACCACCCATTGTTGGCAGCACAGCATCAATTTGGTTTTCTTCTAAAATTTGCTCTATGCTTTCTACGGTGAGGGGTAACAGATACACCCTGTCGGCCATCATAGGGTCGGTCATAATGGTGGCCGGGTTCGAGTTAATGAGAATTACTTTTACGCCTTCTTCGCGCAGTGAGCGGGCAGCTTGGGTTCCGCTGTAGTCAAATTCGCAGGCTTGTCCGATGATGATGGGGCCCGAACCGATAATGAGAACGGACTGTATGGAGTTGTCTTTAGGCATTTTTTTTTTACCCCGAAACTGGTTCAGGGAATGAAGGGCATACCGACTTATACGTTGCTAAGGCGCAAAGGTAATGGCTGAGTGGCAATTCCGAAAATATGGGGATAAATTTGAAACACCTTTTTTGAGAAGCTATTCCCGCCTTACGCCTCTAGTCCTCGCCGAAGCGGCTGCGGGCTAATGGCTGCAGTCGGGGCTAGGGGAAAGGACTTACGAGAACGATTGTTGTTTTGGGTTCGCGATTCAGCCCAGCTCTGCACTGCTGTTGAAGGGTGCGACGCAACGAAGAAGAAGACAGCACACCGCCGACCCCAAAAGAGAAAAATGGACAGGCTAGGCAAAATGGGTTTATGCAGAAGGTATTTTTCGAGGGGCAATGCCTTGTACCGCCTGGGCAATGGCTCTGATATGATCGGGGGTGGTACCGCAACAGCCGCCTACAATATTCACCAAACCATCCAGCGCCCATTCTTTAATAATGTCGGCAGTAATATTGGGGGTTTCATCGTACTCGCCCATGGTATTCGGCAAGCCGGCATTGGGGTAGGCACTCACATAGCAGGTAGCAATAAGCGAAAGGGCTTCAATAAACGGACGCATTTGTCGACCACCGAGGGCGCAATTGAGTCCTACGCTTACCGGATTCGCATGTTCGATAGAATAATAAAACGCCTCCAGGGTTTGTCCGCTCAGGGTGCGCCCCGACGAATCGGTAATCGTACCCGAAATCATAATTGGCAGTTCCCTATTATGATCGGCAAAATATTTTTTTGTTGCATAAATGGCGGCCTTGGCATTGAGGGTATCGAAAATG
>JBEISB010000224.1:0-2896 GCA_040375635.1 Chitinophagaceae bacterium
AAAATATTCGTCTCGATTATTTAAAACGACTCAACGAATACTCTAATAATTGGCTCGATAAATACGAAGATGGAAAGATGATTGTCATCGATGTCGATAAGCTTAATTATGCCGACAGCAAAGAAGATATGGCTACCGTTATCGGTATGATTAATGCAGAAGTTAACGGATTATTTTAATCGTCTGCCAGGCACCATCAGCCTTAGAGATTTTATTGATTATCTCATGCCTTGTCCAGCCTGAAATTGATTCGGGTCGATGATAGGCAATACAGCGTTATGTAAGAAGGTTCCTTTAAAGCTCGAGAACATAACCCCACGACAAGTAGAAATCGCTATATCATTCATATGAGCAACCAAACCATTAGGAATACTAAACATCCCATTCGCTTGTTTGCTAATAACCTGACTAAAATTATTGATTTCAAAAATGCAGCTTACAGCGATTGCACCTAATACCTGCGACTGATTATCATTTTTAATTTCTAAATGAACAATTACCATCACCAATTTATTGGGTTCGTCGATCCGACTTTCCACATTAATATTAAAATGAAATTGCGTTAAGTTGGCTCCAGGAACTGCCGGGGCCACCATAGATAGGTTTAATAATTCTATCGCTTTTAACTGCATCTCTGCGCTAACTTCTTTCGATTCGTTTCTATACATCTTGTGTTTTTTATCTTAGGTGATTAGGCTCGTTTCGCCTATCGTCTTATCGGTATCGATATTCATTTATACATTAAATCGAAAGTGCATCACGTCGCCATCTTTCACCACATATTCTTTTCCTTCGATTCGAAACTTACCTGCTTCTTTGCAAGCCGTTTCGCTGCCATATTGCACATAATCGTCGTAGCCAATCACCTCGGCTTTGATAAATCCCTTTTCGAAATCAGTATGAATCACGCTAGCTGCCTGAGGAGCCTTCCATCCGGTGTGGATAGTCCATGCCCTTACCTCTTGCACACCGGCGGTAAAATAAGTAATCAGATCTAACAAACGATAAGCGGTACGAATCAATCGATTTAATCCCGGCTCGGTTAGTTTATATTCTTCGAGAAACATTTGCTTATCGTCGATACTTTCTAATTCCGAAATTTGGGCTTCAATCGAATTATTCATCACAATCACCTGACTGCCTTCGGCTTTTGCCACGGCTTCGAGGGCTTCTGAAAATCGATTCCCGGTATGTATAGAACCTTCATCCACATTGGCCACATACAATACCGGCTTGTTACTCAATAAAAACAAATCCGCAACGGCTTCTGTTTCTTCTGGAGTTAGTCGGAGTTCGCGAATATTTTTACCATTGTTAAGTTGCTCACGACAACGTAATACCACCTCCAAATCAGCTTTCGATTTGGCATCACCTGCTTTCGCCATTTTTTCGATACGGGCTATTTTCTTTTCGATGCTCTCCAAATCTTTTAATTGCAATTCAGTGTCGATAATATCTTTATCCCCCACCGGGTTAATAGCCCCTTCTTCACGAAGGATGTTTTCATCTTCAAAGCAACGAATCACATGCACAATGGCATCTACCTCACGAATATTGGCCAAGAATTTATTGCCTAATCCCTCCCCTTTACTAGCGCCTTTCACCAAACCTGCGATATCAACAAACTCAATGGTAGTAGGCAAAATACGCTGAGGCTGAACCAACTCGGCTAGTTTATCGAGTCGAGCATCCGGCACATCTACCTGTCCAACATTGGGCTCTATGGTACAAAAGCGATAATTGGATGCTTGTGCCTTTGCACTATTACTCACTGCGTTAAATAAGGTTGATTTCCCTACATTGGGGAGTCCGACGATACCGACCTGTAATGCCATATACTTACGATTTGAATGGGCGCAAATGTAGGGCAAATCCTGCATATTCAGCAGGCATTCATCATCTCAACGATTCCTATTATATTTGGCATTGTGCAGCACCCCTTGCTTGAAGTAAAAAATCTCAGTATTCATTTTCAAATGAACGACAGTCGTTTTATGGCTGTACAAGATTTATCGTATACCCTATATCCGGGTAAAACCCTAGCTGTGGTTGGGGAAAGCGGTTCGGGAAAATCTGTAAGTGCCTTGTGCATTCCAGGTCTCTTACCTACATATCCCTATTGCGAAACAAGCGGAGAAATCTGGTTACAAATTTCAGAAACCGAACGTATTAATCTCTTACAATGTTCGAAAGAACAGTTAGTTGCCCTTCGGGGAAGTCGAGTGGGCATGATATTTCAAGAACCTATGAGTTCGCTCAATCCCCTGATGACCTGTGGCGAACAAGTGAGTGAGGTGATTCGACAACATAAAAAAGCAAATCGTCGAAGCGCCCGCGAACAAAGCCTGCGTTTATTCACTGAGGTTCGTCTTCCAGACCCCGAGCGCTTGTATGAGAAATATCCGCATGAAATCTCGGGAGGACAAAAACAACGGGTGATGATTGCCATGGCGATAGCTTGCGAACCTATTTTATTAATCGCCGACGAACCCACTACCGCATTGGATGTAAGTGTACAACATACCATTCTCGACTTATTAAACGAATTGCGTGAGAAGCGTGGTATCAGCATATTATTTATTACCCACGACCTCAGTCTTGTGCAACATTTTGCCGACGATGTGTTGGTCTTGTGGAAAGGCAAGATGATTGAAACCGCTCCGACAAAAACGCTGTTTTTATCGCCACAAGCTGCTTATACGAAGAGTTTATTGTCGTGCAAGCCTAAGTCGCAACAACGAGTAAAATTTCTTCGCACCCTACAAGAAGATGTGGAAGAGGCTGCGACAAAAGATAATCCTGTTCGTATTAGTACCCAAGACTTTATGCAAGAGACAAATGCGCTCTTGTTAGCACCCGAAATCTTACGTTGCGAAGCGGTTCAGATTGGGTATCC
>JBEISB010000117.1:0-7210 GCA_040375635.1 Chitinophagaceae bacterium
CTCCCTATCTGCCGCCGGCGATTGGGGTTTTGGGGGCGCAGCCCCCATAAAAAGAGCGCCGCAGGCGCACAGCCCCCTATTCGTCTGCGGCGGGCAATCTACCAATATTAAAAAGAAAGAGACTTAATCACATTAATTTAATATTAGGGTTACGATTTCATAACGTGGTTTAATGCTGCTATCTGTTCTTCTAAAATACTTTTACAGCCTAAAATAAAACCTAAAAAACTTCTAAAAGATTACATCTCAAAAAACAACAAAATGACAAAGAAAATTTTAACACTCACCTTTTTACTGGCTATTTCAAGTTTAATAGCTATGGCACAAGTAGTTCCTACTACTTATCGTGGGGCTTTCGAACCCGCTCCAACACCTATGTGGACTGATAACTGGACAAACTGGGATCCTCAGAACGCTTCTTATGGAGCACCTACCGTAAATGTTTCGGGCGTAATTACTTCTAATACTACTTGGACAAAAAATAATGTTTACTTACTACAAGGTACTGTGTTTGTAGATAGCTTAGTAACGCTAACGATAGAAGCAGGTACAGTAATCCGTGGTGATGCAAATACCGTAATTAGCACTTTAGTCATTCAACGTGGGGCAAAAATTATTGCCAACGGTACACCATGTAATCCAATCGTATTTACCTCTAGCAAAGCTATTGGTGCAAGAGTAAAAGGAGATTGGGGCGGTTTAATTATCGAGGGCAGAGCACTTAATAACTTAGGAACGGATGTTCCTATCGAAGGTATAGGGGCTACAAATCCTCGTGCTCGCCATGGTGGTAATATTCCAAATGACAATTCTGGTTCACTATCATACGTACGTATTGAGTATGCTGGTTTTGTAATATCATTAAACAATGAAATGAATGGTTTAACCATGGGGTCTGTAGGTAGCGGTACTACTATCCATCATATTCAAGTGTCTTTCGGACTTGACGATTCCTATGAGTGGTTTGGTGGTTCGGTAAATTGTACCCATTTAGTAGCGTATAGAGGACTTGACGATGATTTTGATACTGACAATGGTTATAGCGGAACCGTACAATTTGCATTAGGGGTTAAAGATCCAGCAGTTTCTGATGATCCTACTGTCTCTACTTCTGAAGGTTTTGAGTCTGACAATAACGGTACAGCTCCATTTACTATTTTACCAAAAACTTCTGCCAAATTTTATAATGTAACACAAATCGGTGCATTCAGATGTAGTAGTAATGCAGGCGGTATTACCCAACCTACAGCAATTGGTTTTAGAAGAGGTTCGCGCCAAAGAAGAAATACGGAGTTGAAAATTTATAATAGCATTTTAATGAACAATTGGAGAGGCTTAGTAATGGATGCTGATGTTTTAGCCAATGGTCAAGCAGCCTTTCAAAATAATATTATTGCTATGGATTATACTACCGTATGGACTACCCCATATACCGGAGCAGCCTTGGCCGCAGAGAATGCAGCAACAGCAACTTACCTAAACAATCCTGCTAATGGAAATACAATTATTAGCACACCATGTGATGTATTAGTAAATGCCTGGAGTTTCACCAATCCTGATTACCGCCCAAATACGAATTCTGTTTCAGGAGCAACACTTACTGGTGCAGATTTAACACCGGGTATCCAAATAGAAACAGCTCTATTTAATGCGAATCAAACAGCAGAATTATTGGTAGATATATTTGAAAATGCTGTCGGTAATTCAAATGGTACAATTACTGTTACGATTCCGGTACCATCAGGTTTTACAATAGCAGTACCATCAATAGCTACCCTTTCTAGCACACCAACTTCAGGCACAAATGGTACTTCTGCATTTTTTGCAACACCTTACAATAATGGTGATTGGTATTTTAGTTTGTCAGGTGGTTTTGTTACCGCTACCTCAAAAGCAGGCGTATCTATACCTCAGTCTGGTGTATCTGAACTAAGTTTTACAATTAAAAGAAACACAAGCACACCGGCGGGTACTAACTCTAATTTAGTGATTACAGTATCAGGAGGTTCTGATAGTACACCCGCTAACAATAGTGCAAATAATAGCTTAAGCGCTCTATAAATAATTCAAAAAATAAAATTTTAATAAGTCAAAAATGAAACCATCAAAATTAATAACGCTATTCTGCATTGTAGCTTTGTTTATAAATTACAGGACTTTTGGGCAGGCCAATCCATTTATAAACGTTTTGCCTGCCAATTCAGGTGTTGTAGCCGTGGGTGATACCATCGATATTGTAGTAACAATTGGTAATACTGGCCCTATTTCAACAATACCGCAAGCGAAACTTAGACCTATTATTCAAATACCAACTTCAGTTACATTTTTACCGAATGCAGCACAAGTTGGTTTACCAGCTGGTTGGAGCATATTAACAAACACAGGTGCTCAATTACGTGTTTGTAATTCTTCAGACCCAATTCCTGTAAGCACGAGTCGCGTAATTATACTAAAGGCAAAAGGTGTTACAGTTGCACCTGCACAAACTTTTTCAGGAAATATAAACTTTGGAAACGGTACTACTTGTGCGGCAGGTACCTCAGTAGCAGGTGATCTCACCACTGATAATGCAGCTACTTCCACAATAAAAGTAGTGGCACCAAACGTTACACTAAACCTTACTGTATTTATTCAAGGATATTGGGATGGCTCAGGGGGTATGGTTCCAGCTTTG
The DNA here is from genome assembly GCA_040375635.1 of Chitinophagaceae bacterium. Classification (GTDB taxonomy): domain Bacteria; phylum Bacteroidota; class Bacteroidia; order Chitinophagales; family Chitinophagaceae; genus OLB11. Next base: position 2,675 of record JBEISB010000117.1, read on the forward strand.
TTGAATCAAGGTGAGTCTACTGCAGCAGGTGCTTGTGATTCTATTGACGTAGAACTACACAGTGATGTGGCTCCTTATGGTGTTGATGCTGCTATCCGTACTGTGCTTAATCAAAATGGTACAGCAACATGCCTGTTTCCGCCCCTTACAGGTAATAAATATATTGCCATCAAGCACAGAAGCGCGCTTCAAACATGGTCTGCGAATCCAGTAGCTATGGGCACATCAGTAAGTTATAACTTCTCTGATACCGATACCAAGGCTTATGGTAATAACATGGCGCAATTGTCTGCTTCACCCGCTGTCTGGGGCATCTATAGTGGTGATATTGTTTCAGATGAAAATATGGACTTACTAGATCTAGGCATTCTGGAAACGGATATCTCTAATTTCGGATACGGTTATTTACCAACCGATTTGAATGGTGATGGTAATGTGGATTTATTAGATAGCCCGATGCTAGAAAGTAATATCTCTGCCTTCGTTTACGCTAATCATCCATAATCTATTCATAATGGAATATAAAAAACGGGGTTGCCATCTGGTAACCCCGTTTTTAGTAGACAATCTACATCTCCATAATCTATGCCTCAGTATACCTGATCCATCCCAAAACGTTATAAGTCCGCAAAGCCAACGCGATAATAATGTTTACCTGTTTAGCTTGTCGCTTGCCTATAACATTTTCTCCACTGTTGTTCACATCTCGTACCAAAACAAATTTTATCTCCTCGCACTTCGAATTACCTTTGCGCCAATACTTTTCTCATGAGCAAACTTACCTTGGCAATCCATGGCGGCGCCGGCACCATCTTACAGTCTATGCTTACGCCCGAACTCGAAGTTCGGTATCAAAATGGCTTACAAGAGGCCCTCGATGCCGGATACAAGGTACTCGAAAGTGGAGGGCAGTCCCTCGATGCCGTGGTAGCCGCCATTACGGTATTAGAAGATAATGAGCTCTTCAATGCCGGACGGGGGGCAGTGTTTACCAAAAAGGGTGTAAATGAAATGGATGCAGCGATCATGAATGGTAGCGACCTGAATGGAGGTGCGGTAGCCGGTGTGCGCAATATCAAAAACCCGATTGTGCTCGCTAAAGAAATTATGCTGCACTCGGGTCATGTTATGCTAAGCGGTAACGGCGCTAAAGAGTTTGCCCTCAACCGCGGTATCGAACAAGCACCCGACGAATATTTTTTTACGAAGTACCGCTACGATCAATGGATCGAAATCCGCGATAGCGACTTCTATCAACTCGATCATAAAGAAGATAATCTCAAAGGCATGCCCCACGAAGAAAAAAAATTCGGTACCGTGGGCGCTGTCGCTCTCGATGCTCACGGACATATTGCTGCGGGCACTTCTACCGGTGGCATGACCAACAAGCGCTTCGGACGCATTGGCGATAGTCCGGTATTGGGCTCGGGCACTTATGCTAACGATGCTACCTGTGCTATTTCGTGCACCGGACATGGTGAGTATTTTTTACGCGCAGTCGTGGGCTACGATGTATCCTGCCTCATGGAGTACAAAGGACTCAGTCTGCACGATGCCTGTCATGTGGTGGTTAAAGAAAAGCTGGTAAAACTCGGAGGCGAAGGCGGTATCATTGCTGTTGATGCTCATGGCAACTACGAACTCTGCTTTAATAGCGCCGGCATGTACCGTGGCGTTCGCACCAGTGGTGGCATTAACCGCGTGGCTATTTATAACGACTAATTTTTTTTCGAGGGCAGCACACACGCTTTCCGTTGCAAGTCCTCGCTCGTGCCTCGCTGCGGGCTTTCACTGCAATCGTTGCTGCAATACAACAGCTGCTTACCCTGTTTCTGCTCGGGTGGTTTGTTTATCGTCCGCCTATCAACACCCTGCGTATTACATTTTGGCCAAAGCTATACGGTAAATACGCCAAGGATGGCATCGCTTGCGTGAGTATCAAATCGGCACGTTTCCCTTTGCGGATACTACCGCAACTATCGCCAAACTCCATGGCTATGGCGCCGTTGAGGGTACAAGCGTTTATGGCTTCTTCCGGACTCATCTTCATCTGCGTACAGGCCAAGGATATAATAAAGTTCATATTGCCACTCGGACAAGATCCAGGATTATAATCGCTGGCCAAGGCTACCGGCAAACCGGCATCAATAATGGTACGCGCAGGCTGATAATGCATCGCCAAAAAAAACGCAGCACCGGGCAATAAGGTGGGCATAGTGTCTGAAGCTAAAAGACAATCAATCTCTGCCGCATCCATGGTTTCTAAATGGTCTACACTGATGGCATGATGCTTCACCCCTACTTGTATGCCGCCGCTATTATATAATTGGTTAGCATGCACCTTGGCTTTGAGTCCATACTTGGCACCGGCTGCTAAAATTCTATCGGTCTCGTCTACATTAAAAAATCCTTTCTCACAAAACACATCGATATAATCGGCCAAACCCTCGTCGGCTACCCGAGGCAAGGTTTCTTCGATCACAATCTTCAAATAAGCCTCATGATCATCGCGGTAGGCTAAGGGATAAGCATGTCCCGCCAAGTAAGTGGCTTTAATGGGTCTGTGGCTTTGCTCTTTCAAAGAACGAATTACCCGCAGCATTTTTAATTCGGCTTCTGTATTAAGACCATAACCACTTTTGATTTCAATAGCCCCGGTGCCTGTTTGTTGTACTTCATCCAAACGCGCCCATGCCGATGCCAATAACGCTTCTTCGCTGCTTTCGTTGAGTCTGCGGGCAGAGTTTAATATGCCACCACCACGTTGGGCAATTTCTTCGTATGTCAACCCATGAATACGATCTACAAATTCGGCTTCCCGCGAATGCGAAAAAACCAAATGCGTATGCGAGTCGCACCAAGCAGGCAATACATAAGCTCCGCGGGCATCGATATGTTCATCTGCTTGTTGTTCGGGCCAATCGTTCATGCTACCAAAATCGCTAATCAATCCATCCTCTATGAGCAGCCAAGCATTCTCAAGACAAGGCAATTGTTGCATGTCTTTTCCTTTAATCGTTTGTCTTCCTAAAACTTCTGTATCCACTTGAACCAATAGACCGATATTGCTAATCTGTGTACGCATGTCGACAAAGGTAAGCCCAGCCTGGCAAAATTATAAAGTCAAGGTCCATTCACTTAACCATTTCTTTTTTCGACAGCCCTATCAAATTGATAAAATTGTAGCATCTTTGAGCAAGAGATGAATACATTAGGATATTGTTTTCGAGTGAGCTCCTTCGGCGAATCGCATGGCACAGCGGTAGGTTGTGTTATCGATGGCTGCCCTGCCGGACTCTCTCTCAATCTCGAGGCCATTCAACAGGCCGTTGATCGGCGAAAAACCCAACAAAATACATTTAGCACGGCACGGAAAGAAGAGGATCGGGTGCAAATATTATCGGGTGTATTCGATGAAAAAACAACAGGATCACCCATAGCTTTATTGATACACAATCAAGGTGCTCAGTCATCAGACTACGAAGCCCTCAAAGATATTTATCGCCCTAATCATGCCGATTTTACCTATCAGCAAAAATATGGACATCGCGATTATCGAGGTGGTGGCAGAAGTTCGATACGCATCACAGCTCCTTTGGTGGCCGCAGGCGATATTGCTCGTCAACTCATTCAACACAAACACATTACACAGGTATTAGCCTATGTATCACAAATTGGAGAAATATCGCTAACAGAGCCTATCGATCTAGATTCTCTTTCACATCAACAAATCGACAGCAACGAGGTTCGTTGTCCGCGTCAGGAGACTGCGCTTCGCATGCGTCAACATATCGAGGAGGTGCAGGCCGAAGGCGATACCTTAGGGGGCATCATCAATACAAGCATCAAGCATGTTCCTGCGGGCTGGGGACAACCCATCTTCGGCAAATTACAAGCCGAATTAGCCAAGGCCATGCTCTGTATCAATACTGTAAAGGGCTTTGAATATGGCGATGGATTTTTATCAGCGAGTCGTAAAGGCAGCGAACACAACGACAGCTTTGCATATCAAGATCACGCCATAAGCACCAAAACCAATCATAGCGGCGGCATACAAGGCGGTATTAGCAATGGTATGGATATTCATTTTCGAGTGGCCTTAAAACCTATTTCGAGTATTCGCAAACCACAAGAAAGCCTCAATACCCAAAACCAAACTGTGCCCTTAACCATCGGTGGCCGACACGATGCTTGTGCCGTACCCCGCGCCATTCCGATCGTAGAAGCGTATACCTGGTTGGTATTAGCCGATGCTTTTTTACAACATAAAAACGCAAGTATATCATATGAAACCCCTTCTTTTTAGTCTGCTTATTTCTATCAGTCTGCTGCCTGCAAGCTATGCCCAGCAAGCACCCACCGAAAAAGTAAAACAAATTCCGGGCACTACCAATGTACACGAAGAGCTGCCCATCAACAGTCTGCTGCCCTCGTTTCATTTTGTTACCTACAAAGAAAACTTTATTACCGAAGCCGATTTGCCCGAAGGCCGTCCAACCCTAATGGCCTTGTTTAATCCCAATTGCGATCATTGCC
>JBEISB010000206.1:0-3508 GCA_040375635.1 Chitinophagaceae bacterium
ATTCAAATTACAGGAAAGAGATTTCATTCACATAGATTTATTATTAGGATAAAAGCTATAATATTCTAATTTGTTTGCATTTTTTAAATGGGATGAAGTTTTTCTATCTCGTATTCAATAGCTTCAGTTTTTTCATTTCCAAAGCAGTTCATACACAATCCGCTGATTTCTTTTGTCCGAATCGAAGTAAATAGCCCCGCCCGCCTTATTTTTGTGCCCTTATTCTATACTATGACTTCTTCTGCTATACGCCAGCAATTTGTAGATTTCTTCGCCAGTAAAGGCCACCAAATTGTGCCTAGCGCCCCGATTGTGGTAAAAAACGATCCTACCCTGATGTTTACCAATGCCGGGATGAATCAGTTTAAAGATTACTTTTTAGGAAACCAAGTTCCCGAACATAGCCGCATCGCCGATACCCAAAAATGTCTGCGCGTAAGCGGTAAACATAACGACCTCGAAGAAGTGGGCGTAGATACCTACCACCATACTATGTTTGAAATGCTGGGTAACTGGAGCTTTGGCGATTACTTTAAAGCTGAAGCCATTGCCTGGAGTTGGGAACTACTTACTGAGGTATATAAACTTCCGAAAGACCGTTTATATGTTACCGTTTTTGAAGGTGATGAGAAGGAGGGTTTGCCGGCTGCTACGATAGCGCGACAAGAATGGGATAAGCTTATCGATGATAAAAGCCATATCTTACTCGGTAATAAAAAAGATAATTTTTGGGAGATGGGCGATACCGGTCCTTGTGGTCCTTGCAGCGAGATTCATTTCGATATGCGTCCCGACGAAGAGCGCACCACTACTCCAGGTCATGCATTGGTGAATAAAGATCATCCGCAGGTAATCGAAATCTGGAATAATGTATTTATTCAGTATAACCGTAAAAAAGATGGTAGTCTCGAGAGTTTGCCGGCCCGACATGTCGATACAGGTATGGGCTTTGAGCGACTCGTGCGGGTAATTCAGGGCAAGACATCTAACTATGATACCGATGTATTTACGCCTACCATTGCGGCCACCGAAAAAATTACAGGCAAAAGCTATCACTTCAGCGATACCAAACAAGATATAGCCTTTCGGGTTATCGCCGATCATATTCGCGCCATCAGTTTTACCATAGCCGACGGACAATTGCCTTCGAATACCGGAGTCGGTTATGTGATTCGTCGTATTCTGCGCCGCGCTGTACGTTATTATTTTTCTTACCTCAATTATAAGCAACCCTTATTGCATCAGTTGCTGCCTTTACTCGCCGATCAGTTTGCCCATGTGTTTCCGGAACTCAAACAACAAGAGACATTTGTAGCCAAGGTGATACTCGAAGAAGAAAATAGCTTTTTACATACTTTAGATAAAGGCTTAAAGAAGATCGAAGATAGTATGGAGGCTGTGCGTAAGGCGAATGTTAAGGTAATACCGGGTGCTGAAGTCTTTGAACTTTACGATACCTATGGCTTTCCGTACGATTTAACGGCATTGATAGCCACCGAAAATAACTTGAGTGTAGATGAAGCCGGATTTACCGCCGAAATGCAAAAGCAAAAAGATCGGTCGCGAAGTGCAGCAGCGGTTGATACCGAAGACTGGATTACGGTAAACGATTGTTGTAGTGTAAGCTTTGTAGGTTATAGCCAAACCGAAGCCAATACCCGTGTATGGAAATACCGTAAGGTAAATGCAAAAGGAAAAACGCAGTATCAGGTGGTATTAGAACAAACCCCTTTTTATGCCGAAAGTGGCGGTCAGGTTGGTGATACAGGAACTATACAATTACCGGCAGGCACGCTTAGCGTTACCGATACCAAAAAAGAGAACGACCTCATTATACATTTTACTGATGAGGTGCTCGCCGATTTACAGGGTGAGGTAATCGCAAAAATTAATACCTCATCGCGCCGCAAAATTCAACGCCATCATACGGCCACCCATCTGTTACAAGCCGCTTTACAACAAGTGTTGGGTAAACATATTGCTCAAAAGGGAAGTTTGAATAATGCCGATTATATGCGTTTCGACTTCTCTCATTTTGCCAAGGTGAGTGATGAAGAGATAGCGCAGGTCGAAAAAATAGTGAACCAAAAAATTCGACAAAATATACCGGTGGTGATTAAAAGCATGCCTAAAGACGAAGCCCTTGCCTTAGGTGCTATGGCCTTGTTTGGCGAAAAGTATGGTGATGTAGTTCGTGTGGTGATTATCGATCCAAACTATTCGGTAGAGTTATGTGGAGGTACTCACGTTGCTAATACGGGTGAGTTGGGCATCTTTAAAATTACCAGCGAAAGTGCGATTGCGGCAGGTGTGCGCCGTATAGAAGCGTTGGCAGGCTGTAAAGCCGAAAGTTATATACAGGCACAATTGCAAACGCTTAATACGATTAAAGCGCAGTTTAAAAATCCTAAAGACTTAGCGAAGAGCATCGAAGATTTGTTAAGTGAAAAGACGGCCTTGCAAAAACAACTCGAAAAGCTAGAAGCGAAAGCCTTGCATTCGTTGGCTAAAGAGCTGATCAGCCAAACCGAAATGCATAATGGCGTAACGTATTTAGGTAAGCAAATAGAAGTAAGCAGTGCCGATAGTTTACGAAAACTATGTTTTGATTTGAAAGGTGAGTTCAGCGGAAACTATGTAGTTTGTTTGACAGCCAATATTGGTGGTAAGCCCCATGTTGCGGTTTTACTATCGGATGAGTGGATGGCGAATCATCAAATCGACGCGCCTACCCTTATTAAAAACCATATCGCTACGCTAATCAAAGGTGGTGGTGGCGGACAAAAAAATCTGGCTACAGCAGGCGGACAAGATATCAGCCACCTATCAGAAGTCCCAGGCATAGTGAAAGAACTACTGTAAGCAGAGGTAGAAATAGAAGCAGAGAGAGTGTAAGGATACAGAGTACTAATTCGCTCTTTGGTGGCCTATGAAATTTGTCGTTAAAAAATAATCGAAATAAGACTTCAAAAACAAGGATTGTCTGACGGGCGATGAAGGGGTGAGAAATTTTTCTTTTTTGCCGCGCCTCTCATTCAATAATTTACGCAAAGTACGCAGAGAAATTCACGCGAAGAGTGCCAAGTTAAGGTACAGGCCTTGTGTGCTCTTTGCGTTACCCTCTGCGACCATTGCGTGTGATGGATTTGCATTCACTCTTTCTGTATAAAATTATTGCAGACAAATTTCGCCCTCAATCTACACAAAGTACGCGGAGAAGTTCACGCGAAGATCGCTAAGTTATGCTGCAGTGTTAATGCGCTCTCTGCGTTACCCTCTGCGCCCATTGCGTGTGATGGATTTGCATTCACTCTTTCTGTATAAAATTATTGCAGACAAATGTCGGCGGTAACCTACGCAAAGTACGCGGAGAAATTTACGCGAAGATCGCCAAGTTGTACCACAGGCCTTATACACTCTTTGCGTTACCCTCTGCGCCCATTGCGTGTGATGGATTTGCATTCACTCTTTCTGTATAAAATTATTGCAGACAAATTTCGCCCTCAAT
>JBEISB010000194.1:0-3791 GCA_040375635.1 Chitinophagaceae bacterium
AGTACCATCACTTAATACAAAATCGCCACCGGCTACTTCATCTTCTAACCCGGTAATTTTTTTCTTTAAAAAATTTCGGTAATCATTATCGGGTACAAAACAAATTTCGTAGCTCTCGCTTTTTTTAGCCAATTCTGGGTATCCATAATCCAAAGCTAATTGTCTCACCGCAGTCTTACGCATATGACCCAATGGATATACACTGCGTGACAAGCAATCTTGCGACAAGCCCCATAATACATAACTCTGGTCTTTGGTTTCATCTACCCCTTTTGATAACACAAATCGATTATTTTCGGGCCTCACTTGTACATAATGACCGGTAGCAATAAACTCACAATCGAGGGCATCCGCTCGCTTCAATAAGGCATTCCATTTGATATGCGTATTGCACATCACACACGGATTAGGGGTGCGACCTGCCATGTATTCTTCTACAAAATTCTCAATAACAAAGCCCCCAAATTCATCGCGTATATCAATCACATAATGCGGAAATCCATGCTCCACTGCCGCCAATCGTGCATCATTAAAACTATCTAGATTACAGCATCCGGTTTCTTTTTTCCCGGCCGGAACTGCCGCATCGGCGTAATCCCAAGTCTTCATGGTAACACCAATCACTTCATACCCTTGGTCGTGCAACATCAGAGCCGCTACCGTGCTATCGATACCCCCACTCATGGCCACCAATATTTTTCCTTTTTTGCTCATGTGGCAGCAAATATACAACGCAGAAAGGCAGCAGCGACTTGGCGAATTGTTTATGAAGAATAGATGAGCAGCAGAATCCTTATTTACGAATATCCATACTGTACGGATCTACAGACACCTCGGCATTTCGAATCACGGTGAGCCATGTATTACAATCAATCACATGAAAGTATCCATTTCGACCACCACATTCGGAGATATGATGAGGTGCCGGCCCCGAAGGATTGACATTTCTACTAGACACATATAACAAATCGCGGTCTTCGTCTACAGCAATCCCATGAGGCTGATAAAAGGTCTCATAAATCTTATGAATCACACTTAGGCTATTGATATCAACCACATAAATCGATCCTTTAAAAAAGGGATAGAGTGTATTGTCATCTTCCTGACAAGTAATATACAAGCAATGATGCTTCAACGACAGGGTCATCTCGAGAGGATATTTGCCAAGGGGAATGATATGAGTAACGGTATCGGCGGCGGCGTCTAACACCCTTAATTCATTACTGCTTTGACAAGTAATAAAATATTTACTGCCGTCTGGTGAGCGCAAAATTTCATGGGGATCGAGCAATTTGGCGGTAAGTACCGGTGCAGTATCTGCCTGCAACGAAAGTTGATCCACTTGCGGAATACTTGGAATAATTCGATACACCATATTGCCATACTGCGCCGTTACAAACACCGTATCACCTGTTAATGAATAAGCCATGCCATGCGGATTACTAAACAAGCCCGAGCTCCACATTTGTTTCAGGCTCATCGTTTGCAGATTCACTTCGGCCAAACGACCATTGCTCGACAAGTCAGACACAAAAGCCCTTTTACCATCATCACTCAATCGAATTACATTCCAAGCACCGGCGGTAATATTTACCTCTTTCACCAAGGTATCTGCAGTTGCATCATATTGCTGCAAATACGAGCCATTGGCAAAGCAAACATACCAGTACTTCCCATCAGGAGACACCTTGATATTATGCGGCAATTCGATGAACCCATTTTCATGCCCCACCTTTACATAACGCATAACAAGTCCTGTGGCTAAGTCAATCACCGCCACAATATCACACCCCTGATTGGTTAGATAGGCTTTCGGACGCATGGCCGGCTGCGAAGCAAAAGGAATTTCTCCACGTGCATTCGGACATCCCGATTCGATCCATTGTCTAATGGCAAGCACCTGATTGCGCGATAATGCCGGCAAGTTTAACGGCATCGAAGGCGTATGCGTTAACCCTAAATCTGCATAGGTGTTTACAAATTGCATTAGCGAAGACTGAGATGGCGAAAAAGGAATAACGCATGCACCATTATCAGTACCCCGAAACAAAGATTCCCACGAACTCAAATCTAAGCCGCCTGCATTGGCTGCACTTTTTGTATTATGACAACCTGCGGTAGCGCATTGATTGGTAAAGATTATCTGCACCGCTGGTGGAAACGCAGATGACTCAGCCCCTGGACGATACTTCACGCAAGCCAAGACCGACATCCCCATAAATACAATCAGTAATATTCTCATACCTCATCAAAGGTAAGGCTTTCGACATTTTAAAATACGACTTGATAAAGAGTTGCATAGTCATCATACAAGATAACCACATACCGTCTCCTCCGCCTATCTCTTGAAAAAAACGCTTAATGCAAACCGTGTTCACTTAAATACCTCTCGGCATCTAACGCGGCCATGCAACCACTACCGGCAGCTGTAATGGCCTGACGATAGTTTTTATCTTGCACATCACCACTAGCAAAAACACCTTCGATATTGGTTTTGGTTGTACCCGGCTGCGTAAGAATATACCCCGTTTCGTCCATCTCCACATAAGGCTTAAAAATATCGCTATTGGGTTTATGACCGATGGCAACAAACAAGGCACTTACCGGAACGTGGGTAGATGTATTTTCTTTCTTATCGCGAATGACAATCGCGCTTATCTTTTCTTCGGCCTCAATCTTCTCAACTTCTGCGTTCCAATACACATGAATTTTATCATTATTCAACACGCGCTCTTGCATAACCATACTCGCACGCATTTTTTCGCTGCGCACCAACATATGCACCTTGCTACACATTTTACTTAGGTAGGTAGCCTCTTCGCATGCCGTATCTCCAGCACCAACTATGGCTACCTCTTTCCCTTTAAAAAAAGCACCATCACAAACTGCACAAGCACTAACACCCCCGCCTGTAGTAGCCAATCTTTCTTCTTCAGGAATGCCCAACCATTTTGCTGATGCCCCTGTTGAAATAATGATAGCATCAGCGGCAATCCATTTCTCCTCATCAATTTCTACCTTGTAAGGACGTTCTGAAAAATCTACCTTAGTTGCATACCCCCAACGAATATCAGCCCCCATGCGCTTGGCCTGTTCTTCAAAATCCTGCATCATTTTAGGCCCCATAACACCTTCTGGATAGCCGGGATAATTTTCTACTTCGGTAGTAATCATGAGTTGTCCTCCTGGTTGCAACCCCTGATATAATACCGGATTCAGATTGGCTCTGGATGCATAAATGGCCGCCGTATATCCGGCAGGACCAGAACCTATAATTAATACTTTTACTTTTTCGATTTCATTAGACATATAACTAGAATTTTATAGAGAATGATTTACTTCAATGTATCCACCAAAGTATAAAATGTAGGATTGTATCCGGCCCAAACGCCTAAGGCTCCCGGAATATTGCTCTGAATTTTTATCGGAGAGGCAAAAGGATTCCCAATAGTTCCGGCCGAATAGCTCATGGTCTCCCAGAAATGATAAACGCCTCCATCGATAGCACTCCATTGTAAGGTTACCGTATCGCCATGTCTCAGATAGCCTAAGGTTTGAAAATCTTCGCGACTATAATTTTTATTCTTATCATAACCGATATCGATAGTTACAGGTAAAGAAGTGCCATTGATAATATCATCATTATACACAGAGTTAAATGAGGTGAGAAAAATTTCCGGATCTCCAGTTTTTATATACTTATGAACTAAGGTCTGCACTTTTACTGCATTGCCAAAGGTATCCGGATCGATATAACGGGCTTTCAATATAGAGAAACTATCTTCTCTACC
>JBEISB010000004.1:0-38498 GCA_040375635.1 Chitinophagaceae bacterium
AGAGCGGGAATCTAAATTATTAGTTACTTATATAGCACGCAGAGTACGCGGAGCTTGATTTATACTTTGCGAAAACCTTAGCTCACTTTGCGTAAGCTGGTAATCACGCAAAGATCGCAGAGCGGGAATCTAACTTATTGGTTACTGTATAGAACGCAGAGTACGCGGAGCTTGATTTACACTTTGCGTAAACCTTTGCGCACTTTGCGTAAGCTGGTAATCACGCAAAGATCGCAGAGTGGGAAGCTAACTTATTGGTTACTATATAGCACGCAGAGTACACGGGGCTTGATTTACACTTTGCGAAAACCTTTGCGCACTTTGCGTAAGCTGGTAATCACGCAAAGATCGCAGAGCGGGAATCTAACTTATTGGTTACTATATAGCACGCAGAGAATTCGGAGATGGATTTATAATTTGCGTAAACCTTTGCGCACTTTGCGTAAGCTGGTAATCACGCAAAGATCGCAGAGTGGGAAGCGAAAAAATTAGTTGGTTGTTTAGCACGCAGAGTACGCGGAGCTTGATTTATACTTTGCGAAAACCTTCGCTTGCTTTGCGTAATTCGGTAATCGCGCAAAGATCGCAGAGCGGGAATCTAAATTATTAGTTACGTATATAGTACGCAGAGTAAGTGGGGCTTGATTTACACTTTGCGAAAACCTTTGCGCACTTTGCGTAAGCTGGTAATCACGCAATGATCGCAGAGCGGGAATCTAACTTATTGGTTACTATATAGCACGCAGCGTTTGCGGAGATGGATTTACACTTTGCGTAAAACTTCGCGCACTTTGCGTAAACCGGTAATCGCGCAAAGCTTACAGAGCAGAAATCTAAATTATTAATTACTTATATAGCACGCAGAGTTTGCGGAGATGGATTTACACTTTGCGAAAACCTTGCACTTATCGCTCCAACACTGGGACATACATCAGTATTTATTTTGGGGATTGAAAGCGTATTTTTATTTCTGCAAGGGGCGTCTTACTTTCGTTTTACTTAAACTCTTACTATGTCACGCATTGATGTGCTCAAGACGTATAAATTATTTATTGGCGGACAATTTCCGCGCACCGAAAGTGGACGATATTATCCCTTAACCCTGAATTCGGGAACTTGCGTGAATATCTGTTTGTCTTCGCGTAAAGATTTACGCAACGCGGTAGTCAGTGCGAGGAGTGCTTTTAGTGGATGGAGTACTAGAGCAGCCTTTAATCGTTCCCAGATTTTGTATCGTATGGCAGAAATGCTTGAAGGACGTAAGGCACAATTTATTGAAGAATTAAAGCAACAAGGTAGTAACAGCCGAGCAGCAGAAAAAGAGGTACAACTCAGCATAGATCGTTGTGTGTATTATAGTGGTTGGTGCGATAAATATCAAGCTATAAGCAGTTCGGTAAATCCTGTTAGTGGACCCTTTTTTAATTTCTCTGTCCCCGAACCTATGGGTGTTGTGAGCATCATTGCTTCAGAAGAGTTGTCACTGTTAGGATTAGTAAGTATGATATTACCCGTAATCGCCGGAGGCAATACATGTGTGGTATTAGCGAGTGAAAGCAAACCGCTTTGCGCTATCACCTTGGCTGAAGTCTTGCACAGCAGCGATTTACCCGCAGGGGTGGTTAATATTCTCACCGGTAAAAGTGCCGAATTGCATACGTATTTTTCGAATCACTTAGATGTGAATGCTGTGATTTATGGCAGACAAAATATGAAGGAACAAAAAGCCATCGAAGAAAATGCCTCACTCAATGTTAAGCGTAGTTTTCGATGGACCTACGATTGGTTACAACCGAGTACAGAAAATCCTTATTTGATTCTTGATCTACAGGAAATCAAAACCACTTGGCATCCCATCGAGAAAATAGGTTCGGGAGTTGCTAAGTATTAATCGGTAAAAGGTTGTTTCTGGTACGTTGAAATAATAAGGCCTTTCGATTTTTTAGGCGATTTCTGTTTGTGTATAGTGCGTAATGATTTGAGCAAAGATAGTTTCCACTTCTGCTAAGGTATTGGCATGTACTAACTGCGTTCGAAATTCTTTTACATGAGATAATCCTTTCAGATAATTAGCATAATGCGGACGCATTTCAAGAATGCCCAATTTGGGTCCTTTCCATTGTAAAGCAAAATGCAAATGTTTTTGACAAACACGAATGCGTTCTTCGATATCAGGTGGCGCTAAGGTTTCGCCGGTATCAAAATAGTGTTTCACTTCACGAAAAATCCAAGGATAACCAATAGCCGCACGTCCAATCATGATACCATCAACATCATATCGATTTTTGTATTCGAGCGCTTTTTGTGGAGAATCGATATCGCCGTTTCCGAAAATTGGGATATGAATACGGGGGTTGTTTTTTACCTTGGCAATTAATTCCCAATCTGCCTCTCCTTTGTACATCTGTGCGCGCGTTCGTCCATGAATGGTTAGCGCTTTAATGCCAATATCTTGTAAACGCTCGGCCACTTCTTCTATATTCTTCGAATCGTTATCCCAACCTAAACGAGTTTTTACCGTAACCGGAATCTTGATAGAATCTACTACTGCCTTGGTAAGAGAAACCATTTTGTCAATATCCTTTAAGATGCCGGCTCCAGCGCCTTTGCAGACAACCTTTTTGACAGGACAACCAAAATTGATATCGCATAAATCAGGACCTGTAGCTTCAACAATTCGCGCCGACATACACATAGCCTCTTCGTCGCCCCCAAAAATCTGAATACCAATGGGACGTTCATAGTCGAATATATCTAGCTTCTGTCGACTTTTAATAGCATCTCTGATGAGTCCTTCGCTACTAATAAATTCGGTATACATCAGATCGGCCCCATTTTCTTTACATACAGCCCTGAAAGGCGGATCACTTACATCTTCCATGGGGGCCAGTAATAAGGGAAAGTCTGGCAGTTCTATCGTATCAATTTTTACCACCTTGCAAAAGTAGGGTTTGGCAACGATTCGTGTTCATGAAATTGAGTAGTATCCGTGTTAGCCACTCTGCACCAGATGTTAGTATATTATTGAGTATACCAGTTATTTTTTATGCAATTTCGCAGTTCAATTATTTTATCGATTATGTCTGCATTACCTGACTCATTGTTTTCTTTGCTTGGATCTGATTTGATTCGTGCTGCTGCTGCCCATACCGGCGAAAGTGAGGCGCAGGTCCAAAATTTATTAAAGGCCAGTGTATCGACCTTGATGTGTCGTGTGATGTATGCTCCGCAATCGGAATACGATTTATTAGCTAATTTGTTAGTGAGAGCCGGTTCGAATAAAAGTTATGGAGAAGATGTTATGCACGCGCTGCACTCACAAAGTATGCACTCTCCGGCTTTGAGTTTAGGCAATAGTTTATTAGAAGCGCTGTACGACGATCGATATGAAGCCTTCTTAAGGGAGGCATCAACTTTTGCTGGCACTAAGGCAATGGCTACACAAACATTAATGGCTTTAAGCGGAACCATTGTTGCCTTTTTTCTGGGTAGTAAAATTGCTGGTGATGGGTTAAGTACGCAGGGTTTGATCAATTGGCTGCAAGCCGAAGAGCAAATTGTCAAAAACCTAGTACCTGCTGCGTTAGCAGGCTATAGTCAACCTAGTGCAAAACAAGAGCACAATCCTGATCATGATGCACCTATGGCATATCCGAATACAGCCGAAGAAACGGAAACATCAGAAGGCTTGCAATGGATTTTACCTTTATTATTAACCGGTTTAATTGCTTTCGGCATTTGGTATTGGGTAATGGGTAGTCGTCACGAAGCAGCTGTATCAGGCTATAATCATCCGAAAACAGAACAAGCTAAGGAGTCTGCTATGCCTGCTGAAGGATTATAAGACAATACTTTTTTGTTCGATGATTTTGCGCAAGTTGATTAGCCCGTAACGCATTCTTCCTAACGCTGTATTTAAGCTAACGCCTGTTAATTCGGCAATTTCGCGGAAGCTATGATTTCCATAAAGGCGCAGTACTAGGGTTTCACGTTGTTCGTATGGAATTTGATTCAAGAGGCTACGAACCCTCGTGTGAGCTTGTCCGCGCATCAAACTGTCTTCGCGATTGGGTTCTTCGAGGCCGAGTAATTCACAAATGTCTCTTCCGTCGGGTAGGGTTACTTTTACCATCCGTTTGCTCACCCGCAGATAGTCGATAGTTAGATTACGGGCAATGCGTAAGGCCCAAGGACAAAATTTACCATCTTCGGTATACTTACCTTCTCGAATTTTACTGATGACTTTAATACAGGTATCTTGAAATAAATCTTCGGCGATATACCTGTCTTTTACCAATAAATAAATAGCGGTAAAAATCTTGTTTTTGTGACGCTGTAGTAATTCAGCAATGGCATCCTGGTTGTGGTTACAAATCAGGTGGAAGAGTTCATCTTCATGGAGGTTTTTGAGAATAGGCATAAACTTCAGGTTTACTGAGTGAACAATAAGTGTTATCAGGTAGAAGTTTAAGCGATAGGCGTTTCTCTGTTTCTATTTTTGGATAGACACGGATTCGACATGAGTCAAGCCCGGGTAATTTCCGGTTTTTTGTTTTCGTAAATAAGCATCTTATGGATGCCGAACAGGTAGAAATCTTTACAGAGAATATCGTTTTGTTAATATAAAGGTAAGCAGATTTTGCTCACCACCAAATTTTTGGCTAAAAAATAATAATGAGCGGCAATGCGCTTTTTCAAATCACCAGCAAAATTGGAGAGAATCGCTGCGGATCCTATTAGTTACGATTAATCAGGAATTCAAAGGGCCTGAAATCGTTTTGGGCAATTTTCTTGTTGAGGGCTGCCGAGGGTTTGTGCACTCGCTTCGTATATAAGTTCACAAGCTCTGCTGAATCTTCGGCCATAGCCATAACCTTGGTTTCTTCTAAAATATATAAAATGCCTTTAGCGGTGAGTGGCGACTGCACCAATGGTGACTTTACATTCTTTTTATTGAATAAAATTTCACTGTTTCCTTTGTTCATCGTAATCGTCTGTTTAACTGCTTTATAGGGGCAAACTTTATGCCAAAAAGAAATAGTGAAGAAGAATCAAGGGTTATTATGCCTTGTTTCAATTCTATGTTATTGATTTACAAGGAGTAAGAAAAATCAAGAAAAATACTTCTCGCCGGAAAAGCCTGCATACTACCGCTATTCGCATGCGCATTGTTTTGTGTATTTAGATTTCCACTTAAGGTAACGCCTTGGATATTGAGTACATTTTTTACCCCAATCTGTCCCATTAATTTCTCATGCAAAAATGATCGTTGCAGAGAAACATTAGCGATATGTAAAGGAGAAGAGTACAAAAATTGCTGATCAATAGTAATTACCGGTTGGCGGCTATTGTATTTGTAATTGATATTGAGTCGAGTGCGAATACGGGAGATTTGGTAAGAGAGATTACTGCTCGCTTCAAATAAAAAATGTTGAGGGGTTACCGATGATTTTTCGACCATGGTGATGCCTGCGCCAGCTTGAATGTCAATATTCTTGCTACTCATACGGCCTTTCACAGCAAATACCCAATTCTTGTAAAATTCAATATTATCATACTGACGCAAAACACCATGATTATTAAACACAGCTAAAGTGATTAAATTTTTTATGGCATTGTGCGAAGCAACCACGCTGTAACCCAAGGTGTTTTTTCCGGCAACTTTGCTTTGGTCTATACTCATTTCATAATGCTTACCGATTTCTGGTTGAAGATTAGGATTACCGATAATTGTATGGTTTTGATCGATAAACTGCAGGTATAGTTCTTTTAAGGTTGGCGTACGAAATCCTTTTGCATACGAAGCCCTGAATTGAGTATGGGCATTGGGATCGTATTTAAAATGGATGGCCGGTGTAAACGCGCTATGATAGCGATCGTTGTAGGTGAGTCGGCCTGATGGCTGCAGTTGCCATTTTTTCATCTTATAAACTCCTGAGATAAAAACGCCTGTTTCGGACATTTGTTGATGTTGGTTGGCCAATTTATAACTCTGTCCGAATTCGTAAGCATACTCATATCCTGCCAACACATCCAATCGTTTGAATCGATTTGTCGAATAAACACCGCGCGAATTAAAGTTTACAAATTGTGTTGTGTCTTGATCTCCGATGTTGCGGGTTTCGATTTCTTGTAGAGTAACTAAATCTTTTTTGAGTCTGTTTTTTGTGCGATGATAGGTTTGTATGCTATTGGTAATACTAACCTGATCTGTATTTTTTCGCACATAACGATGTAAGCCAATCGCATTGATAATCCGTTGCGTTCGGTAATATTCGTCAAAGGCATATCCTTCGTAGGGATTAATGATGGGTTCGCCTTTATTAGTGATTTTTTCATGCAGAAAAGAGCCATAGTAATTAAGCTTCGTTTTTCCGATAAGCGTTTCATATTGTAAATCACCGAGATACTGCGTTTTGGGTTTCCAGAGTTGATAGCGATCTACAGAGTCTGAAGGTGTCCAGCCGGAAAAGAAATTTCGGGCAAAGGATAGTTGAACTTGGTGCTTTTTACGATTGAATCCGGCCTGTGCTGATACATTATATCTGCCTATACTTTCGTAATAGGTACGGGCGCTAGCCGAATATTTTTTTTGATGGGTTTGGGTGATGAGGTTGATAACGCCACCGAGTGCATTGCTACCATACATGACACTCATGGGTCCTTGGATTATTTCTACCCGCTTTACATTGTTGAGGTTGAGTTGCCCCATATCAATATTGCCATTCTCGCGACCCATAACAGGAATGCCATTCACAAGAATCTTCACGTTTTGTCCGCCAATACCACCAATGTTTACATTACTTCCTAGAACATTATCGGTAGAGATATAGTTATTCATTTCGAAGTTCAGGAGGTCGTTCATCGAAACGGCGCCGCGGCGATTCATTTCCTGACTGCCTATGGTTTGCACTTTATAGATTGATTGTTTGGCTAATACTGGAGAGACTTGACCAGTAACCACCAGATCATGCATTTGTGCCGGATTTGCTTGAAGGCGGATATCTATTGGTTGTATTGCCACCGTAAGTCCTTGTTGAAGGGTATTGGTATAAGGTAAATAGCCTATGTATTGGCAGTGAATGGTGATGGGAAAAGAAATGCCTTGCAGGGAAAATTCGCCATTACCCTTTGTTTTGTTTTGCCAGCTTTTCCCTGTTTTATCGGTAATCGTTAATGAGGCACCGGCCAAACCATCATTAGTTTGTTTGTCTTTAACCCGAATTAAAATGTCGGTAGCCCCTACACGAGAGGCTACCAACAATAAGAATAGGATAAAGAAACGATTCACAAAAATTAATGCTTAATCGTAATGATTTCGTTGATACGAATTTGCGTACCATTCAACGAGAGAATATAATTACCTGTAGGTATTGTATTTACGGGTAGCGTATAAGCATTGATACCGCTATGCAGCTGAATTGTATTAGCAAATACTTGTTGTCCGCTAATAGAAGTAAGACTTACTTTGGCTTCGCTGGCTTGTTTGCTTTCGAGCGTAATATTGATTTCGTTTTGGGCCGGATTCGGGAAGAACTCGTAAGCACTGATGCTTGCGTTTACATCCGTAACGGCAACCGGAACGACCATGCGTTTGCGGAGATAGATAATACCCGCACCGCTTCCGTTGTATCCGGTAAATTGTAGTTGATATAAACTTCCTGATTTATCGTTGATAAAATAAGAAATAGAATCCGGAACTATCCATGGTCCTGGTGGGGTAAATGATTTCCAATCGTAACCTACGGCAGAAATCATGGTGCTATCAATAGGCCAAGGCATTACATAATCGCCATAATGTACGAAAGCAGTATCTACATGTACGCCATTGGCTTTAGCTACTTTAATCCCTTTATTGCTTAAACCACCTACAACTGAGTATGGTATTGGGCCCGAACCTTGGTCTACGAAACTATTATAGCGATTAAAGACTAGATCCCAGGTATTCGATGCGGGTTCACGAACCGAATCGGTGCCAGTAGCCAAGTTATAGTAAGCAAAAATGCTGCTTGTATAAGCTGTTCCTTTCATGATGGTGTCCACTACAGTAGCACCGGGTGTTGTAAGGTTTTCGACACGGATGAAATAATTCATTTGCAAAGATTGAAGTGAATCGATGGCCACTTTGTAGAATACATTGTTTGCTTTGATGATAAACAAAGAGTCGCCAAACACATTATGCGATACCATATCGTAAGTTCCCCATCCGAAACTAAATACTGATGAACGAGGTAAGGCATTTAGGGCTCCTTGGTACCATCCTTTATCGTTATTGTAGCATAACATGGCAGCAGCGGTATCGGCTAATGATACGGTAGACCAATCTGCCGAACCTTTATGTATATTATATACCTTCACGAAATTGTTGCTCGCGTTATGGTTGGCCCAGATCGAGGCACTGTCTGACGGCGACATCGAAAACGCAAGATGCCAGTTTTTGTTGTTTTCGGTTTTCACCGTGCCATTTTGCAGGCTATAAAATACGTCATTCACAGATCCGGATCCCATTAACACAGAATCTGCCATCCACTGTGCCTGTGCTGTAAAGCCCAAGCTTAGTGCCCCCATCAATGTAAAAATTACTTTCTTCATGTTTTTTATAAATTTGAGACAAAGGTAAAGGTGCCCAATCTCGCTGCATGTGAGTGGAGTTAAATATGACAATCGTATGACAATGTACCCCCCCAAAAAAGGGGTTGTAAATTAGGGTCATCAATTCGCTGAAACCTAAGGGGGTAAAGGGCCTGTGTATTCTCCGCAATAGGGCTTATAGAAGCAAGGTTGGTGAAAGTTGATTTTTATCAGTTGATTGCCTTTTGCTTTTACGGTAAAAATCAAATCGGCGCTGCGGTAACGTTCGCGAAGACAATTCAAATCCCAAGTCATGTACTCGGTATTTTCGGGGGCTACAAATGGATGCGTTTTTTCTTCTTCAATCAAACAATAGGTACCTACAGGAAGTTTGAATGAAAAAAATCCATTGCTATCGCTGCTTACTGTGAGTAAAATCGGCTTTTGGGGGTCGTTAGTCTTTCCTTGTTTAACGCAGAGAGTCTTGTTACTTAAGGGTTGTGGCTGTTTAAGCGATTCGAGAATTTGGGGGCTGGGCATGGCGCCTCCGCAATAATCGCTGGTTTGCGTAACTTGTCCTCGAAGGATACTTTTTTTGCCAGAAGCTTTACCGGCTTGTGCTAATAAGGTAGATCCTGAAAAAAATAAGCAAGCAAATACTAGGCATACAAACCCTTTACCGGTGAAATGGAGTCTTATCATACTTTTACGACTATCTGCAAATTACGCCTAAAAAACTATTTTTAATTATTCATGATTCGATCTTTACTCCTTTCTATCTCCCTTCTGCTTAGTATTACCAATTGCCTGAGAGCCCAATCGCCATTCCATATTCAAGAGGGGCCTTTGGATATAATACCCTGCGATAGTCCTTGTGTGATGTTGCATGCCAATTTCATAAAGCCCTTAAAAACCAATACCTATCAAATTAGTTCCATTGCTTACGCTCCTCAGTCTGTTACCGGAACCCCACTGATTTTGAATGATGATCAATTTACCACGGCGATCCCGATAGGGTTTAATTTTTGTTTTTTCGAAAACGTATACACGCAATTGTATCTATCGGATAATGGAGTGCTTACTTTCAACTCATCCTACAATGCTGGCAGTTGCAATAACAATACGCAGCAAACCTTACCTTATTTCAATTCTACGTTTCCGGATAATGCTATTTTCTTTTTGTTTATGGATGTCGATCCCGGTTTAGGCGGAACGGTAAATTACGCAACCATTGGTACGGCGCCCAATCGAAAGTTGGTGATTCGGTATCAGAACATGAAAATTTTTGGGGCCACTTGCAGTAATACTACGTCTAGTTATCAAGTAATATTATATGAATCTACCAATATCATAGAAATCCATGTGGCGGGTAAAACAACCTGTGATAGCAATCCACTCAACTATTCGAATTATGCCACAGTCGGTATTCAAAATGCGGGTGCCACGCAAGCTTTTACTGCACCGGGTAAACATGCTGCTATATTTACCATGACCAACGAGGCCATACGCATAGCCCCCAACGGAATACCGAATTATTTGCTTACGTGGAAAGATGCGAACAATAGTACCTTGGCTACTAATGCAGATAGCTTGTATTATTGTCCTGGCGTATTTCCGTATCATAAAATTCGCGCCAGCATACAATATTACTGTCCTACAATATTGTACCGCGACAGTGTTATTATCGATAAAATAGCACCGCATCTCGATAGTTTATCGATTGTAAAACCTCATTGTAATAACGACAGCAGTGGATCGATTCAAGTATTTGCCAGTAGTGGAAACCCACCGCTTACATACTCACTCAACAACGGAGCGTATGGAAGTAGCAACCAGTTTATTCATTTACCCGTAGGTAATTATATAGTTAGTATTAAAGATGCCAATGGTTGTAAAAAAGACACACTAATTTTTTTAGGACCACAATACAATGTGTTTGCGTATATCGATTCTGTCATTAAACCTACTTGTCCTGATTCGAATGGATCTATTTTTATTCATGCCGGCAACGGGGTGCCTCCTTATCATATACAGTGGAGTACGGGTGATACCACCTGGTCGGTGAGTGGATTACCCGCAGGCACCTATGTGGCCACGGTAAGCGATGCTAATGGGTGTACTAATTTTGCCATCGTAAATTTGTTGAACAGCAATTTACCCGTAGTGGTATCGCAATTCGATAAACCTCAGTGTCATGATACATCGGGGGCTATTCATCTTACCATAAGTGGAGGGGCCACACCTTATCATATACAATGGAGTAATGGCGATACAACCTCAACAATAAACCAACTTAGTTCCGGTATGTATGTAGTTACGGTAACCGACTTGATTGGTTGTTCTACCACTTCTATCATTTTTTTAGACGATACCTTGAATTTGGTTTCTCACGATACCGTGTTGCACAATACAACTTGTAATTTGGCGAATGGATCAGCCTTGGTGAATGCTGGTTTAGGATTACCCCCTTTTACCTATTTATGGATGCCTGGTGGTCAAAATACAGCCATCGCAACAGGCTTGGCCGCGGGTTCGTATACCTGTACGACTACTGATGCTAATAATTGCATCACACATGATACAGTTACGATTGCGCCCTCGGTAGGCATGGTAAATTTGGTTTCGCATGCCAATGCTAATTGCGATAGCAGTAATGGTAAAATTTATCTGAATGGGGTGCAAAATAATACCGGCTGGGTACATACTTTATGGAGTACGGGCGATACCAGTCAGGTTATTAGTGGATTAGGTGCCGGAACCTATTGGGTAACCACAACGGATAGTATAGGTTGTGTAAAAACAGATACCATTATTTTATTCAATGATGGCAAACCGCATCTGGGCATATTAGCTTATACGCCGCCTTTGTGTTTTGGTGATTCGAGTGGATCGGTTACATTAAGTGGTTATTCGGGCACAGCACCGTATAAGTATTCGTTAGATGGCATCACCTATACTAGTTTCGCGCAAATCAATCATATTACCGGGGGTACTTATACCATTTATATAACGGATGCCAATTCTTGTCCGGCCGATACGGTGGTTGTTTTTCCACAACCGGCACAACTCATCACCCAATATACAGCCGATACAGTCATTTGCTTTAACGATCATACCTCTACACTCAGCTGGCAAACTGGTGGGGGTTTTGCTCCTTATTTATATTCGTTCAATCAACAGCCGTTTACTGCCCAACAAATCTATACGGCCCTCACGCAAGGAAATTATCCTTTGATCATCAAAGACAGTAATAACTGTTTAGATACGATGAATTTGGTAGTTCCGGGTCCTTCATCAGCTTTAGCAGCCATTGCCGATATTCACGATATCCCTTGCTTCGAAACCAATACAGGCTCTTTGAGTATCACCTTACAAGGAGGATGGCCGCCCTATACATATAGTTGGAGTAATGGGTTGAGTGGACTAAGCTTTACGAATATAGGAGAAACTCATGGTCTCTTTACTTTACACGATGCTAAAGATTGTGTGGTAGAAACGCCAATCGATGTAGATCAGTTGTATTGTTGTAAAGCCGTTGTACCCAATGCGTTTAGTCCGAATAACGATGGCTGTAATGATGTATTACGCGTAATGCCTATCAGCGAAGTAGAGTGGATTAAGTTTAGCATTTTTGATCGATGGGGAAAATGCATTTTCAGTACCAAAAACATTACAGAAAGTTGGGATGGATCTTATTTAGGTAATCCTTGTGAGCTAGATGTTTATTTTTATTACCTCGAGTATCATTGTCCGTTTCAAAAAGAAAAAGTGATACAAAAAGGCGATATCACCCTGCTCCGATAATTCTGCTTCACATTCGCTACTTTTGCGAACGCAATGATTTGGATTTATTTAAGTGCTTTGTTTTTACTGACTGCCATTGGTGGTTCTGTACCCTTATTTCTGAAAGGCTTTCGGAATAGTTGGATGACCTTGATGCTTGCCTTTTCGGGATCGTTTCTGTTAGGCATTACTTTATTGCATCTCATGCCCGAAACTTTTCATGAGCTCAATGAAAAAGCAGGTCTTTATATTTTATTAGGCTTTTTTCTGCAACTCATTTTGCAGCGGTTTTCGCATGGGGTAGAACACGGACATGTGCACGAATCGGATACGCATGCTCATGCCTTTTTACCTATTTTTATTGGACTGTCTGTACACGCCTTTATGGAAGGGATTCCTTTGGGATTTAATTACCAAAGTGCGGCAACCCTGCCCTCTATCTTTATTGGGGTTGCTGCTCATAAGCTGCCCGAAGCCATTACCCTCTGTTCATTACTCATCATTACCCAGGCCTATAAAAACAAGTGGTTGGTGCTACTATTATTTGCTGCTGTATCGCCAGTATCGGCCATGTTGGCTATGGTTTACGGACAAAAATTTTATTTCATCTCTAGTATTCTCGTATATATCATTCCCCTCGTGATTGGATCTTTTTTACATATTTCAACCACGGTGTTATACGAAAGCGGAACACGACATCATGAACTGAGCCGACAAAAAGTATTGGCGGTAATTTTTGGTTTAGGATCTGCTTTAGCTACCTTGGTTTTTCATACCCACTAAACGCATTCTATTATGAAAAAGAAAATTGGTCTACTCTTTGGTTTGTTTATCCCATGTTTGGGCATGTCTGTTTGGGCACAAAAAGCAAGTACAGCGGCAAAAAAAACAGTACCTGCCAAAACAGTAACAACTCTTGCCCAACCTTATAAACCTTTAGAAAAGAGTTTACTCTGGAAAGTAAGTGGTAAAGGATTACCGAAACCATCGTATGTGTTTGGTACTATGCATGCTATCTGTAGCGAAAATTATTTTTTTACGCCTAAGATGAACCAAGCCTATGCATCCTGTAACCAATTGGTGCTAGAGATGAACTTGGCAGATGAAAGTCTTTTTAGCGAATCCCGAACCCTATTTATGTTGCCCGAAGGTATTACCCTTCGTGATTATTTTTCTGAGGCTACTTCTTACGAAAACTTTGCCCAGCAACTCAACGAAAAAACCGGATTAGATATAGAAATGTTTCAGACACTAAAACCTATGGCCTTACTATCGGCTATGAGTACAAAGACATTGCCTTGCGAGCAAACGACGTCGTATGAAACAAAATTAGTAGAAGCCGGAAAAGAAAGAAAGGTAAAAGTTACCGGTCTCGAAACGCTCAACATGCAATTCTCGCTTATCAATGATTTGCCTCGCGAAGAGCAAATCATGTTGTTAGAAGAAACCCTAAACGAAATCAAAGCAAATGACGGCAGTGCCGAAAATCAAAATCAAATGCTAAGCTTATACACGCAACAAGATATAGAAGGGCTGTCTAAAATGATAGATCAAGAGCAAGTGTTGAAGGCCCATGCTCCTGAATTTTTGATGAGTAGAAATCATAATTGGGTAAATCAGTTAGACGATATCATGAAAAAAACACCCAGCTTTATTGCAGTTGGGGCCGCCCATTTACCGGGTGAAGAGGGATTGATAAATCTCTTACGTAAAAAAGGATATACCGTAGAAGCCGTCAAATAATAAAGCTTAGGCGCGTTTTACAATTTGCTGTAGCTCATTTAATTTCATAAGGGCTTCCACAGGAGTGAGGGTGTTAATATCCACGCCTTCTAGCGTTTCTTTCATTCGCTTGAGATCATCGGCTAAGCCATCAAAAATATTGAGCTGATAATTTTGTACCGGCATTTTTTTCAACTGTTGTCCTAAACGTTCGCCCGCATTTTTTTCTTCGAGTTGAATTAATATTTCGTTGGCACGATCTACCAAATCTTTCGGCATACCAGCCATGCGAGCAACATGTACCCCAAAGCTATGGGTGCTGCCACCGAGGGCTAACTTCCGCAAGAAAATAATTTTATTACCCAGTTCTTTATGCGTGATATGATAATTACGAATGCGGCTGAGTTTATGTTCGAGTTCGTTGAGTTCGTGATAATGGGTAGCAAATAAAGTAAGGGGCTTGTGTGCATGGGTATGCAAATATTCTACTATACTCCAAGCAATACTAATACCATCGTAAGTGCTGGTACCTCTGCCTATTTCATCGAGCACAATTAAACTACGGGCACTCATATTATTCATGATGCTGGCTGTTTCGTTCATCTCAACCATAAACGTACTTTCGCCGCCACTGAGGTTATCGGATGCACCCACCCGCGTAAAAATTTTATCGGTAAGCGGAATTTGTGCTTGTGCTGCCGGAACAAAACTGCCGGTATGTGCCATGAGGGTAATCAGCACGGTTTGTCGGAGCAAGGCACTTTTACCACTCATATTGGGCCCTGTAAGAATAATAATTTGTTGCTCGTCTTTGTCTAATGAAACCGAATTCGTAACATAAGGTTCGCCAATGGCAAGGGTTCGTTCGATAACCGGATGTCTGCCTTCTTGGATACGCAGTTCGCTACCATCGCTAATTTGCGGGCGACTATAATTATGTTGCAAGGCGTTGGCAGCATAACAACAAATACAATCAAGTTGAGCAATGAGCGAGGCGTTTAATTGTACGGGGGCAATAAAATCTTGTAACTCGAGTAATAGCGTTTCGTAGATACGCATTTCTATGGCGAGAATTTTTTCTTCCGCGCCCATAATTTTTTGCTCGTATTCTTTTAGTTCCGGTGTAATATATCGTTCGGCATTGGCTAAGGTTTGTTTCCGTATCCAAGTTTCGGGCACCTTATCCTTATGCACATGGGTGACTTCTAAATAATAGCCAAATACATTATTGAACGAAATCTTTAAGGACGGAATGCCAGTTTCTTTACTTTCTCGTTGTTGTATTTGTAATAGATATTCTTTGCCATGAAAAGCGAGTTGCCTGTACTCATCTAACTCTGCATCAATACCGGTAGCAATTAAACCCCCTTTGTTCGCAAGGGCAGGCGGGTTTTCGTTGAGGGTAGCTTCGATTTTATCGCGAATCGATTGACAAGTTTGTATTTGTTCGGAAATTCGTTGCGTCCATGCATCCGTGCACGCAGCCGTTAATTGTTTGATTTCTGCTAAGCTGTGTAAGCCTCGGGCAAGTTGTAACACTTCGCGCGGACTAATTTTTTTCAGCGATATGCGGGCAACAATTCGTTCAATGTCTCCGGTTTGTTTTATGAGCTGAATGATTTTTGTTTTCAGCTCTTGCTCTTGCATAAAAAAACGACAAGTATCTAATCGCTCTTCGATTCTTCGTATATCCTGCAGCGGAAACATCAGCCAACGGCGCAACATCCGAGAGCCCATTGGAGATACCGTATTGTCGAGTACTTTTAATAAGGTGAGTCCGTTTTCGCGGTTGCTGTCTATAAGCTCCAAATTTTGAATCGTAAATCGATCCATCCATAAAAAATCATCGCGGGTTATTCGATGTATCGAAGAGATATGCGATAGCTGTTGATGCTCCGTATCTTTCAGATAATGAATAATGGCCCCGGCAGCAATAATAGCCAAGGGAATATCTGTGATGCCAAATCCTTTGAGCGAAACCGTTTGAAAATGTTGTAGCAAAGTATCTTGGGCATACGATTCGCTAAACACCCATTCGTCTAATAAATAAGTATAGTAGCGAGTGCCGAAATTTTCTTGAAAGTAATTTCGTTTCGGTTTCTGAAAAATCACTTCAGAGGGTCGAAAGCTTTGCAGCAATTTATCGATGTATTCGGTATTGCCTTCTGTACAAAAAAATTCACCGGTAGACACGTCAACAAAGGCAATACCATGTTTTTCATCGCCAAAATAAATAGAGGCTAAAAAGTTATTGGTATTATTATCGAGCAGCTTGTCGTTAGTAGCTGTGCCCGGCGTAATGAGTTCGGTAACCCCACGTTTTACAATGCCTTTGGCTTGCTTAGGATCTTCGAGCTGATCGCAAACGGCTACCCGGTAACCGGCTTTTACTAATTTATGCAAATAGGTTTCGAGGGCATGATGCGGAAAGCCAGCCAGTTCGGACGAGGCCGCATTTCCATTATTGCGTTTGGTTAAGGTAATGCCCAATACTTTAGCAGTAATCACTGCATCATTTCCAAAGGTCTCATAAAAATCGCCCACCCGAAAAAGCAAAACAGCATCAGGATATTTAGCCTTGATCGCATTATGCTGTTGCATGAGTGGGGTTTCGGACGTGGATTTTGCCATGTGAGCGAAGATAGAATGAAGTGATGAAATGACAAGTGATGAATCGAACAGAAAGCGCTGCCCTGCAACAAAGTAGGCTTACAAAATCGGAACCCCGTATGCGGCATTCAAAATGGGAGGTCAATTTATTGGGGGCGCCATTTCCTGCTCTTCGCTGCTACTCCGTTCCCGCTTAGGCGGCATCCGGGGTATTCGCTACGATCAGGGCCGCGAAATCCTGCTATTGTAAAAGTTTTTGCGTAGTAATGAAAAATGACTTCGACCATTGATGCACAAGCTAACGGTTTTTATTTTGTAGATGTGCGTCATAAACAAAATCATCGCGTATTTCAGATTTCTAAACACAAATAAGTGTTTTAAGGTTCTTAATCTATATGTTCAAAAGTTCATCAATTGTTTTGTTTGCCGTCTGCTGAATTTGGGACAAGTCACAAAGTTGTAGAGGAGTGAATCGATAAATGGTTTTGCTATTGTGAAGTGATTTTGTGGTTTGCGTGAGTGATAGCAGTGAAAGCCCGCAGCGAGGAACGAGCGAGGACTTGTAACGGATAGCACGACCCGAAGGGACACGCCCTCGATAAAAAGGGATGTATTCCTCCACAAATTTTGAACTCGATTCATGAAGGTTACGCGCCTTCTTGCATTGTGTATATCATAAAAAAAATGGCCGATAGGCAGCCATTTATTTTTGATTTTAGTCGGGACGACAGGATTTGAACCTGCGACCACACGCCCCCCAGACGTGTACTCTACCGGGCTGAGCTACGTCCCGAGGCTCAGTAGTAATTGTTTACGGTGGCGCAAATGTATAAAAAATGTTTCAATCGAAATTCATCTATGGCATTGAGCCTGATTCGTAACCAGATCTGATGTGCTTGCCCGAATCATTGTACATTTACGGCTATGTCTTATCCCTATTCTTCTCTTTCTGCCGAGCAGGCTGTATCGGTAATTCGTTCCGGACAACGTGTATTTATTCAGGGCAGTGCCGCAACGCCTTTGGTGCTTACCGAGGCTTTAGGAAAGCGGGCTGCAGAACTACAAAAAGTAGAAATCGTTTCGCTCACCACCTTGGGCGAAATGAAACTGATACAACCCGACTATAGAGAGAGTTTTTATTTTAATTCTTTATTTGTTTCGGCCAATACCCGCGAAGCTGTTAATGATGAACGAGGCGATTATATACCGGTTTTTTTGAGTGAGATCTGGCGTTTGTTTACTGAGACTATTCTTCCGCTCGACGTGGCATTGGTGCATGTATCTCCTCCCGACCGTCATGGCTTTTGCTCTTTAGGGGTATCTGTAGATATTACGCGTGCAGCGGTTCGGCAAGCTAAATATGTTATAGCACAGGTAAACCCCTTGATGCCACGAACCTTGGGTGATGCCCTGATTCATGTGAGTGAAATAGATGCACTAGTAGATACCCATCAAGTCATACCCGAAGTTAACTATAGTCAAAACCTGTCTATTATCGACGAGCAGGTTGGCTATCATTGTGCCTCGATTATCGAAGACGGCGCCACCTTGCAAATGGGCATAGGCGCTATACCGGATGCGGTAATGAAAGAATTAGGTGGACATAAAGATTTAGGCGTACATACGGAAATGTTCTCGAATGGCGTCATCGAACTGATGAAGAAAGGAGTGATTACCAATCGTTATAAAAAGAAACATCGCCGCAAAGTAGTATCCACCTTCGCTATCGGTAATCGCGACTTATACGATTTTATAGACGATAATCCGGAATTTGCTTTTTTAGAATCGGAGTATGTCAATGATGCCTATGTGATAGCCAAAAATCCGAAGGTAACGGCCATCAATAGCGCTATAGAAATTGATATTACCGGACAAGTTTGTGCCGATTCTATTGGGACATATCAATTTTCGGGCGTGGGTGGACAAATGGATTTTATTCGCGGGGCCCATCTCTCCGAAGGAGGCAAACCCATTATTGCCATGCAAAGCACAACATCCAAAGGCGAGTCTAAAATTGTACCGTTTTTAAAACCCGGGGCCTCAGTAGTTACTACCCGGGCTCATGTACATTATATCGTTACCGAATACGGCATTGCGTATTTGTTTGGAAAAAACTTAAAAGAAAGGGCTTATGCGCTTATCGATATTGCCCACCCGAATCATCGAGAAAGTTTGGAGAGAGAAGCCTTTGCCCGCTTTGGTTCGAGATAGCCTTGTCTGTTTCCAAACCGAATGTTCTATCTTCGCGCCCACATCGATTTTTCTTTATGGAAGCATATGCCCTTGGTCTTGAAGATCACTCGCTCGAAGCCATCGAGTCATTATTGAATCAGCACCTAGAATTGGCCCCCGATAGCCTCGTTCAAATAAATAAATCGCGCGATTATCTTGATCGTAAAATGCAGGAAAGTGATAGACTCTATTATGGCATCAATACCGGATTTGGTTCTTTATGTAATGTGCGCATTTCTCCCGAAGATATTTCGCAGTTGCAAACCAACCTTGTGCTTTCGCATGCCTGTGGTATGGGCGATGAAGTACCCGAAGAGATTGTGCGCATCATGCTCTTATTAAAAATTAAAAACTTTACTTACGGACATAGTGGTGTGAGCGCAACCCTGAGTCAGCGCCTTGTTGATATGTATAATCATCAGGTTCATCCGGTAATCTATCAATTAGGCTCTTTAGGGGCCAGTGGCGATTTGGCGCCTTTAGCCCATTTAAGTTTACCGATACTAAACGAAGGAGAAGTAAATTGTTGTGGACAACGGTATACCGGTGCTGCCATCAACCAAATCAAAAATTGGCCTGCCTTATCCTTACAAAGTAAAGAAGGATTAGCCTTGCTAAATGGTACACAGTTTATGAATAGCTATGCGGTTTGGTGTTTGCTCGAAACCAAGCGTCTCATTCACTGGGCGAATCTTATTGCAGCCATTTCTTTCGATGCCTTCGACGGTACTCCCCAACCTTTTATGGCACAGATTCATGAGGTGCGTCCGCACGAAGGACAAAAATATATTGCTGCCCAAATGCGCGAAATATTAGCAGGCAGTGAAATAGCGGCGGCCCCCAAAACACAGGTACAAGACCCTTATAGTTTTCGTTGTATACCGCAAGTGCATGGTGCCTCATACGATGTATATCAACAAGTAAAAAAAGTAGTTGAGAGAGAGCTGAATTCAGTAACCGATAACCCCTTAATTTTTCCGGACGATGATTTGATAGTTAGTGGCGGTAATTTTCATGGTCAGCCCTTAGCAATACATCTCGATTATTTAGCCATAGCCCTTGCCGAGTTGGGAAGCATATCGGAACGAAGAACTTATTTACTAATAAGTGGACAAAGAGGGCTGCCTGCCTTTTTAATTGAAAAGCCCGGATTAGATAGTGGATTGATGATTGCTCAATATACGGCGGCTTCTATTGTGAGTAAGAGTAAACAACTCTGTACACCCGTCAGTGTAGATAGTATTGTAAGCAGCAACGGACAAGAAGATCATGTGAGTATGGGTGCTAATGCCGCTACAAAATTGTACGAGGTAGTGTTGAATACAGAAAGGGTATTAGCGATAGAATTATTGAATGCGGTACAAGCCCTACATTTTCGTCGACCGGCAAAAAGCAGCGAGCGCATCGAAACATTGGTAGCCGCCTTTACCCAAGAAATTCCTTATCTCGATAAAGACAGGATCATTCATCATGATATGCAAAAGGCCTTGCAGTTTATGCGTCGCTATGTAGGTTAATCGCATACCTTTGACTAATAATCATGAAGACTATTAAACTCAGCGAACTTCCTTTTCGGCAAAAAGCCGTGATACGCAGTTTTGGTGAAACAGAATTATATGTAAAGCTATTAGAAATGGGCTGCATACCCGACGAAGAAATATCGGTAGAACTTACGGCTCCCTTGGGCGACCCTATAGCCATAATGGTAGCGGGCTATCAGTTGAGTTTACGAAAAGATGAAGCGGATTCTATTTTAGTAGATGTGCTTTCATGAATGTATATTTCATTAGCGGTTTGGGTGCCGATAAAAGGGCTTTTTCTCATATCCAATTGAGTAATAAGCACCAAGCTTATTATATTGATTGGTTAGAACCCGAACGCAATGAATCATTAGTTGATTATGCTACGCGAATGGCATCATCAATCGATACTCATCAACCCTTTGCCTTGGTTGGGTTATCGTTTGGTGGTATCGTGGCTATCGAAATTGCCAAGCAAACAGGCAATCCGCAGGTGATTTTAATTTCTAGTATTTCAAATCGAAATCAGCTTCCTACAGGGTATCGCTTTCTTGCCGCATTTGGATTCCATCGTACTCCATTATTAGCTATACTTAAACATGGCAATGCTTGGGTTCATCATCTCTTTGGTGTTCGATCGAAGCGATTAAAAACGTATCTCGATGAGATGATACAACAAACCAGTATGGGTTATTTACGGTGGGCACTACGCAGTATTTTACATTGGCAGCAAAAAGAAAAGTCAAACTTTGTTTACCATATACATGGAGATGCCGATAAAATTTTTCCAATTCGAAATTGTAGTCCCGATAAAATAATACCCCGGGCCGGTCATTTTATGATTGTTACTCACGCCCGATTGTTAAGTGATGAGATGAATAAAATATTGGAGAAATAAAAAGAGATCGCCTCATTGTAACAAGTTCATTTTATAATGAGGGAACGATACGAAATTATTTTTTTTTATAGAATTATCTTAACTCTTCGATTGATATCCCTTTTTTGCAGAAGCAACTTGCGTTATCATTAACCCTAGTTGTATACTCATGTCATTGATGATTTGGATACACATTTATCGATATTTACTAACGTATGATGTCTTCCATTATTTCAATAAGGTAACATCTCCCTTTCTTTCGTACACATCGCCATGGGGCATGGTAAATTTGCAATAGTAGAAATAAACTCCGGCTTCCATATGTCCGTTGTTTTTATTTTGTCCATTCCAACGATAGGTTGGTTTGTCTGATTCGAAAACCATCTCGCCCCAACGATTATAAATAAAGAAAGTATAATCTTGCATACGGGTATAATCGACATTGGTAAACACAGGTCCAAATTCATCATTCAGATTATCACCATTGGGCGAAAAGGCATTCGGAAAAAATACGAGCTCCTTATCATAAATATTTCCGCAATGGGTAACCGAATCCATGCATCCGCCATCATTATACACAAAAAGGGTAAAGCAATAATCGCCCGATGAGCTATAGCTTAGTTTTTCGTCTTTATTATTTGAGATAAAAGTGGGCCCTTCGTACCAGGCATAACTCGTGGCCCCTACGCTGTAATTTTTTAATGAGAACACCGGATTAGAAATCGGGGCTTCTTTGGGGTTGATGGCAAAGGCAGCAATAGGGTTTTGCAATCGAACGAAGGTAACGATTAGGGTATCGTAACCCGGACAAACACCTTTACTTATGCCTGTGAGTGTATAAGTTGTGGTTACAGCCGGATCAAAATGGAGTTCGCTCGTATCGGCATTAGGGGTAACGCCAATCTTTGGATTGTAGTCGAAGTAACTATGTTTTGGAATATGCATATCGACGGCTTCACCGGGACAAAGCATTGTATCTGCTGGCGTATGTAAGCTAAAACTAGAGCCGATATTATAGGTCGAATCAAACAAGCGGGCAAAAAATCCATCACTCGAACCTACAGAGGTTAATGGAGGATTGCTACCATAGGTGGCTGTTGAACGAAAGTAACCACAGGTATAAAGTTGTGCTTCTTTTCCTTTTACGATGGCATTACCTCTGTCGTTGGTATCGATACCGCCACCAGTAGTCACCCATTGCCATTTGCCGTCTGGTGAAATTTTAGCTACGAAAGCTTGTAAAGCATTGCCAGTATTGGGAACTGTAATATCATCTCCAAATTTGGCACCTTCTTGTATATCACCACATACATAGACATTACACATCGAGTCGGCCCAAACATCATTTCCTCTCTCGCTACCCAAATCAGAACCCGCTCTTTTGCCCCAGATGGGTTTGCCGGTTTTAGCATCGAGTTGCAAGACAAAAGCATCTCTTTTATCGTAGTTTTTAACTATGATGGTATCTACAAGGAGAGAATCGCGATGCTCACCAACCACGTAGATATGTCCTTTTTTATCCGAACAAATGCCATTGGCCCAATCGTCTTTATTACTACCCCCATGGGTTACCCATTGGTAAGTTCCTGAAGTATCGTATTTAATGACAAAAATATCTGTACCGCCATAGCTAGTTAAACTCGTACTGCCAAAGGGACGCGTATTGTCGAAACCACCGGTTACATATACCCCACCAGAGTCATCTACACATACCGCAATATCCCTTTCGATATATTTGTTGTGTGCAGGATCCCAGGGTAGATTACCAAAAGTGCGAGCCCATTGAAATTGCCCGGCACCATTTAATTTCGCTAGCCAGAAACTATGTTTATGTGTACCTGTATTTGTATTGGCTGCCGTAATAGTTGCCCCCCCACAATACAATGTACTGCCAGTCATAAAACCACATACATAATGGTTACCCGCTTTATCGGTAGCAATATCTAAGCCCTGATCGTCGCTGGTTTCGCTACAAACAAAAGTGCCCCACAAGGCATTACCATTTTTGTCGTGTTTAGCAATAAAGCATTGATCACCCCATCCGTAGGCGCTTCCGGTAATATTAAGCGGACCGATATTGATGCCGGCTCCTTCCCAAAAGGTTCCCGTAATTACTGAGTTGCCATTTGCGTCTACATCCATTCCTAGTACGCGGTCGTCGTAATACTGTCCTCCACTTTTGGCCCAATAGCAATAGCCCGTACTATCGAGTTTCGCCAAAAAAATTTCTTTGCTCTGGGTATTGGCCGTATAGTTTAAAAATAAATTATTAGTACCAATCGTAATGGAGGTACTAAAGTAGCCAGCGATATAGATATATCCGGCGGAGTCGGATTTGATACTGGTTATTTTATCACTTTTTACATTGCCTAATTTCTGGGCCCATTCCCATTTTTGGGCCTGAGCTGTGCTTGCTATCAATACTAAAAAAAGAATAGAATAAAGATATCTCATGTGCTATGTTTTTCGATCCGAAGACGAACGCCATTCCGGAATACGTTTGTAATAAAGCCATTAAGATATAAGTATAGCCGCGAGAATCCCAATAATCGCGCAACTAATCGGATTTTGTCGGAAAAAGGGGGATTAAAAAGGGCCTATTCTACAGTAATCGTAACCGATGTAGTGCCAGAACTAGGTCTTTCTTTATCGTCTACTATGGTCTTGTTATGGGTTTGGCCGTTTATCGTTTGCATTTGTACCCGTCCGGTTTCGATATTCACCAAAATCATTTCTTCGGCGGTATTATTTACCTTATTGGTTATCTGTTTTCCGGCTTGGTTCATTTCTGTTTCGCCGGTAGTTTGTGATTGCACATAAATCTTGGCCATATTACCTAACATGCCCCCAATTTTGTATTTCCGGCGGGTTTTGAAGCCATCCTTTTCGGTCGTGTCTTCCCATCCCATGTTTTCGAGGGCTCCTTTCGGAATCAGTTGAAAGGCTGCCGAAACGCCATTTCCCATTTTCATTAGGCCACCCATGCCGCCAAAACCACCTCTTCGGCCCGGACCTTTTTTATTTTTATCCAAATCTTTATCTTCCTTCTCAATTTCCTTACCATCAAAGCCAATCATAATTTCTTCGGTAATACCTACTTTTTCGGCAATGGGTTTTAGAAAAGGACTTTCTGTTTTGGCATCTTTTTCTGAATTGTAGCTGGTAGTTTGTCCAAAACCATCAAAGTCAAAAGTCAAGGTTTTTAAGGTTTTACTCAACTTATAGCCATTGGGTAGCTCTTCGGTTACCTCTAGCACGGTAAGGGATTTGCTGGACGTTTTCATTTCGGCACTTTCGTCGCCCATCATCGGCTGTGTCATGCTCGACATCATATCGGAATTGACTTTAATCACATCGCCTTTTTTTAAAATCACTTTATTGGTGGCTTCTTGTGCTTGGCTAATTACCACAGAAAAAAGGCATAAGGCAGATAATAGTATCGTTTTCATGTTCTGAATTTGCATGTAAAGATAAGCGGATGAGTAGAAACGTGGACGTCTTATTAGGTAAAGAAAATCCAGCTCTATAGAAATCCTTTATTTGAATTGCAGAATTTCATGGCTTTTCAACAGGTAATGAGGAGGGGCTTAGGGGTGAAATGGACAAAAACCGATTATATTTGTCCAATATGGAACAAAAGAAGAGAGTCAAATTTGTAAACAAGGATAAAACGGTTTTCTTAAAAACCCTCAAGCAGCGTGTAGATGCTTATTTTGAATCGAATCAAATTGATAAAACCGCTAATAGTAAAATGGTTATGAAAACGGTGGCTATGCTGTCGATGTATTTCTTGCCTATTATTTGTATTTATATCTTCGCCTTACCGGCTTGGGCTGTTATCCTTTGTTTTATTGTATCGGGATTTGGCGTTGCGGGTGTGGGTATGAGTGTCATGCACGATGCCAATCACGGGTCATATAGCCATAACAAAACGATTAATTCTATACTCGGTGCAAGTCTTAACCTAATTGGCGGCTACGATGCGAATTGGAAACTACAGCACAATATTCTGCATCATACCTATACCAACATTACATACGTAGATGATGATATCGATCAGCGTTTGAAAATGAGATGGTCGCCTCATTTTCCTTATCATCCAGCCCAGCGTTTTCAGCATATTTATGCCTTTTTTGCCTATTGCTTAGCCACGCTCAGTTGGGTATTAATGAAGGATTTTAAACAATACTACACTTATTCGCGCAATGGGGTAAACAAGGCCAATCGCAAACAATTGAATATCGAATTAGCCAAGATGTTATTCTTTAAGGTATTTTATGTTGTGTATACCCTGGTTATTCCGATGGCTTTGGGTTATAGTGCGGGGCTCATTATTGGTGGCTTTTTATTGATGCATGCGATTGGAGGTTTTGTTTTATCTACTATCTTCCAATTAGCCCATGTGGTTGAGGGAGCCGAATTTCCACTGCCTAACGAAAAGGGTGAAATGGAAAACGAATGGGCTGTCCATCAAATGTACACAACCGCCGACTTTGGTCATGGCAGTAAGTTACTCACTTGGTATACGGGTGGATTAACCCATCAGGTCGAACATCATCTTTTTCCGGATATCTGTCATATACACTATCCAGCCATAGCACCAATTGTTCAACAAACGGCCGAAGAATTTGGCATTCCTTACAATAACAACGAAACTTATTTGGGCGCTTTGGCTTCTCATGTGAGAATGCTCAAAAAATTTGGTCTGCCCGACGGATTTGATTTGGCCAATGCCTAATGCAATATTGAAATCATCCTTTAATCTTGTTAACTCCCTGATTTTCATCAAGCTGTAACTTTTGTCTGCTGCCTTTGGCCATGCCAATTTGTAGAGAATTTAGTTACATTTGCCTCCTTTAACAGTTACAACCCTTACTCATGTCTGACGTACAACTCTATCTAATCCGAGACGAAAACGTTTACTTGCCGGCAACAAAATGGTATGAAGAACGTTCCGTTGCTGAAATCAACGAAGCCAATCCCGAAAGTTTAATTGCCTCATTGGAGGAACGTTTTGCCGAACTCTTTACCATGGTTGCGGATGTCAAAAAAGAATTTGAATCGGCTACCGACAAAATTAAATTGGCTGGTAAAATTGCCCGAACCAAAACGTATCTCTGCACAGCGAAGGCCATTGGAGATTTTGCAACCCTGCTTACCTTACTCGATTCGATGGAGGCCGATATCAAAGTAGAAGTAGATAAGACCTTAGCCCAGAAAGAAAAAGTATGTATCGCCGCCGAAGAACTAGTGAAAGCCGGTGAGTGGAAAGAAGGCACCGAAAAATTACGCAATCTCCAAAACGAATTCAAGGCCCTGCCTGTTGTACCTGACTTAAAAAATGAAGAATATCGCGAACGCTTCGAAAAAGCTAAAGACGATTTCTTTAAAGCCAAACAAGCCAGTTTCGAAAGTTTCGAGTTGGATTTACTCGATAACCTCTCAAAAAAAATAGAACTCTGCGAAAAAGCCGAGGCTATTCAACATTCTACCGAATGGAAAAAAACGACCGATGCCTATATGGCGATGAATGAAGAGTGGAAGCAAATCGGTATGGTGCCCAAACACCGTATGGAAGAACTCTGGTTGCGTTTTAATACAGCGAAAGATGTGTTCTTCGCAAAAAAGAAAGAGCATATCGGCGATATACAAGTTGAACAAGAAGAAAACTTGGTGAAGAAACTTGAGTTGGTAAAACAGGCCGAGGCCATTCAAGATAGCGAACAATGGAAGGAAACTGCCGATGAGTTCAATCGCCTAATGGACGAATGGAAGAAAATCGGGAAAGTGCCTATTGAGAAAAGCGAAGAAATCTGGAATGCCTTTCTCAATGCAAAAAATAAATTCTACGATAAGAAAAACGGACATTTCTCAAAAATAAAAGTCCAGCTCGAAGACAACCATGCCCGCAAAATGGCTATCGTAAAGCATGCTGAAGAATTGCAGCACTCTATGGATTTTGATGCAGCTACTCATGAGTATATGCAGATGTTTGAAGAGTGGAAAAAGATTGGTCGCGTACCGAAAGAGTATGGCGATGAAGCCTGGGAGCGTTTTCAACAAGCTAAGAAAAACTTCTTCGACCGCAAAGATGAACACCGAGAAAAACGCAAACAAGAATTATCGAAGGATATTAAAGATCGCTTCGAACGTAACCGTGCTTTCTATAATAAATTAAGCCGCGAATTGCAACGCGAAGAATCGCTGCTGTTTGATATTCAAGATCGTATCGATAACCTGCCTGCTACCCTCCGCTCTTACGAAAAACGCGAAGAGTATACCGAAATCATGGAAGAAATTAAGGTCAAGGTGAACGAGATGAAAGAGAAGGTGAAGGAGGTGAAAGAAAAAATGTATGCCGACGAACAGGAGATGAGCAGAATTATGCGAGGCCCTAAAAAGAAACATCCGGCCCATGGTCCAGCCGATAACAAAGCAAATCCCAAGCCTCAGCAGTCTGCAAAACAAGCAGAACCCGTTGAGGTTGCCGAAGAAGTTTCGGAACCCCAAGCCGTAATGCCAGCAACAAGCGAGGCTGTTATTGAACCTATGGCGCAAGAGGTTCAATCCGAGCCGGTAGCACAATCTCATCCTGAACCCACAATGGAAGTCGAGGCTGTTATCGCTACTGATATGTCTGCCGAAATCAACGAGACAGTCGTAGAGGTAGAAGCTCCGGTTGTTGAAGAAAACATAATAGCGCCCGAAGCAAGTCCCCTTACCGAAACCCCTGCAGAAGAAGAAAAGCCAGGGGCTAATCCTGAATCATAATCTCATATAAATAAACATGTCGAATACCGTTTTTCAACTCATGAAAGAAATGGAGCACGAGCAAGTTGTGTTCTGTCATGATCCCAAATCAAACCTAAAAGCTATCATCGCTATTCATAATACGACACTCGGTCCCGCCCTCGGAGGTACCCGCATGTGGAACTATAATTCCGACGACGAAGCGGTGGTTGATGCCTTGCGTTTATCGCGGGGTATGACGTACAAAGCGGCAATTTCAGGATTGAATCTGGGTGGCGGTAAAGCCGTTATTATCGGCGATCCCTCTTTAAAGGGTGAAGCACTTTGGCGTCGCTACGGAAAATTTGTGAACTCGCTCAATGGCAAGTATATCACCGCCGAAGATGTGAATACCTCGGCTGCTGATATGGAATATATTTATCAAGAAACCAAACATGTAACCGGTATTCCCGAATACATGGGCGGTAGCGGCGACCCTTCTCCGTTTACTGCTTATGGTGTTTTTGTGGGTATGAAGGCCTGTGCGCATAAGCAATGGGGTAACGATAACCTCAGTGGAAAAAAAGTGCTTGTACAGGGTGTGGGTCATGTTGGACAATACCTAGTGGGCCATCTCGTTGATGCCGGTGCCAAAGTGTATATCACAGACATTAACGAAACGCGCATCAAAGAAACTACCGATAAGTATAACGTTACCTTTATCAAGCCTGCCGAAATGCTCACCCTTGATATGGATATCTACGCGCCTTGTGCCTTGGGGGCTACTGTAAACAGTGACACGATTCCGCAACTGAAATGTTCGGTAATTGCCGGTGCTGCTAATAATCAGTTGGCCGAAGAAAAAGTACATGGCCGTCAACTCATCGAGCGTGGTATTATGTATGCGCCCGACTTTTTGATTAATGCCGGGGGGTTAATTAATGTGGCTGCCGAAGCTAGCGGTTCTTACAATCGCGAAAAAGTAACCAAAGACGTAGAAAAAATCTACAATCGAATTCTCGATATTTTTTCTCTCTCCGAAAAGGATAATATTACTACGCAAGAGGCAGCCATACATATGGCTCAACAGCGCATAGATGATATAGCCAATGTCAAATCTCGCCTCTAATCGTTTACGATAATGTATCCATCCCGTTATGTTCGCATAGCGGGATTTTTTTTGGCGTTCCCCAACATCAGGCAATAGCATCGTTACTCAATGTGAATGGTATAGGTCCTGTATGTTGGGGCCGGGCTGCCTGCTGCAAGCTTTTTGCTGAGGCCGGCAAAAAGGCTTTCCGCCGCATCCCTAACGCAGACATCTGTAATTCTATTACCTTTAATGCATGAATCGTAAAGGATTTTTACAGACGATTTCTTTTTTACCCTTATCTCTTTCTGCTATGCGTATATCTGACTTTGCGGGTTCAGCATCCACGGCCCGTATGCCCGTACTTTTTTTGGGCCATGGGAGTCCGATGAATGCCATCGAAGACAACGAGTTTGTGCAAGGCTTTCGCAATGCCGCTAAAGAAATTCCCAAGCCGGTGGCCATACTTTGCATTTCGGCGCATTGGGAAACCAAGGGCACAAAAGTTACAGCGATGGAACATCCAAAAACCATTCACGATTTTGGAGGTTTCCCGAAAGCCTTATTCGATGTACAATATCCTGCCCCCGGCTCACCGGCTTTAGCATCGTCTATTCAACATCATCTCGAACCGAAACCTATTGGTCTTGATACCAGCTGGGGACTCGACCATGGCGCTTGGTCGGTAATTAAACATCTTTACCCTGAGGCTAATATTCCGGTTCTGCAATGTAGTCTCGATTATACAAAAACCCCTGCCGAACATTATGCGCTAGCCCGCGAATTATCTTGGTTACGGAAACAAGGCGTTTTGATTGTGGGTAGTGGTAATATGGTTCATAACCTCGGAATGGTGGCTTGGGATAAACTCAATGAGCCGGGCTTCGGTTTCGAATGGGCTCTTGAAGCCAATCAAAAAATGAAGCAGTTTATCAATCATCACAATCACCAATCGCTGATTGGATTTCGTGCCCAAGGCAAGAGCTTTGATTTGGCCATCCCTACCCCCGAGCATTATTTGCCCATGCTCTATATTTTGGCTTTACAAGAAGAAGGTGAACAGGTGCGGTATTTTAATGATAAGGCTGTGGCAGGCTCACTCACCATGACATCCTTCAGTATCAGCTAATCCCTAGAGTATGCTGTGGCCGAACAAAATGCACAACGTATCTTTACGCCCATCATCTGCTTGGCTTGAAACTCAACGATATTATAACCCTGGCCCGCAAGGCCATTAGCAATAGCCGACTGCGGTCTAATCTTACCGTGGCTATTATCGCTATTGGTATCACGGCACTCATTGCCATTATAACCGTCATCGAAATATTAAAGGGTACGATTTATCAGAACTTCACCACCATGGGTTCAAATACGTTTACGATTACTTCGCAGAGTATCATCTCAAAATCGCATACCGGCGGTAAACGAAAACGCGTTCGACAAAATGATGAGCAAAATCGCATACGACTCAGCGAAGCTCAATTCTTTAGCGACCATTACACCTTTCCGTCAACAGTAAGTATTAATGTGATGGCTACCAATGCAGGCACTATCAAGCGAGGCAACAAAAAATCGAATCCAAATATTTTTGTGATGGGTGTCGACGAACATTATATGAAAGTGTCGGGAAATATGTTGGCAACGGGTCGAAATTTTAACGCGCTCGATGTGGCTAGTGGCGAAAATACTTGCTTGCTAGGCCATAGCTTGGCCCTTACCTTTTTTGGGAATAGTGAGAGGGCCATCAATGGATTTCTTTCCTTAGGAGACGCTCGCTACAGAGTATTGGGAGTGCTCGAAAGTAAAGGGTCGAGTTTGATTGATCGCACCGATAATATGGTACTCATTCCATTAAATAATGCGCGACAACGATTTAATGTATCAGCGAAATCGTATGTAATTAGCATTTGGGTCAATGATTTAAAAACGATGGATATTGCTACCGACGAAGCCGAAGGGGTTATGCGAAAAGCTCGCCGTCTCGATGCCCTGCATGAGAATAATTTTGTTGTCAATAAAAATGATGAATTAGCCAATACCCTCATAGATAATTTAAAATTTGTAACCTTGGCTGCCGCTGTTATTGGACTCATTACCTTATTGGGAGCAGCTATCGGATTGATGAATATTATGTTAGTTTCAGTTGCCGAACGCACCCGAGAAATTGGTTTATCGAAAGCCATTGGTGCCAGCAGTGCAACCATTCGTTTACAGTTTTTATCGGAGGCTATTATCATTAGCGTGTCGGGCGGAATTATCGGTATCGTGGCCGGCATTTTAATTGGCAATACCTTATCGCTTGTTTTTCATACAGCCTTTGTGATTCCTTGGGTCTGGATCGGTATTGGTATCAGTATATGTATTGTGGTAGGTTTACTGGCAGGTTTATATCCCGCCTTAAAAGCCAGTCGATTGAACCCGATAACCGCATTGCGTTACGAATAAGTAATGCATAGGAAACTATACACCAACTTAGCGAATACTGATTCCCATAACTATATTTGCTGAAAATTCTTCATGACTCCTACTTACAAGCGCGTTCTGCTCAAATTATCTGGCGAAAGCCTAATGGGTGATAAATCATTCGGATTAGCCCCTGCTATTCTTGAACAATATGCTTGTGATATCAAGGCCATTACTGAAATGGGTGTAGAGGTAGCCCTGGTCATTGGTGGGGGAAATATTTACCGAGGAATGAATGAAAAAGAAACCGGTATCGAACGAGCGCAAGGCGATTATATGGGCATGTTAGCAACTGTCATCAATGGTATCGCTATGCAGAGTATGCTCGAAAAGCATGATGTAGAAACACGCTTGCAAAGTGCCATCAAAATGGATCAGGTAGCCGAGCCGT
Source organism: Chitinophagaceae bacterium (assembly GCA_040375635.1). Lineage (GTDB taxonomy): Bacteria > Bacteroidota > Bacteroidia > Chitinophagales > Chitinophagaceae > OLB11. The sequence goes on from JBEISB010000004.1 coordinate 31,989, forward strand.
TTATTCGCCGCAAAGCCATCCGTCATTTAGAAAAAGGGCGTGTCGTTATTTTTGGTGCCGGTACCGGAAATCCATACTTCACAACCGATACAGCCGGTTCGTTGCGGGCCGTAGAAATTAATGCGGATGCGATTTTAAAAGGGACTCGCGTAGATGGTATTTATGATAGTGATCCTGAGAAAAATCCGAATGCGGTTAAGTTCGATCATATTTCATTTCATGAAGCTATTTCGCGCAACCTGAAAGTAATGGATATGACGGCCTTTACCTTATGCCAAGAAAACAAAATGCCTATTGTTGTGTTTGATATGAACACGCCGGGCAATTTGGTAAAATTGATGCAAGGCGAACAAATCGGGACTCGCGTACAAGATTAATCGGTACCCAAACTAATTGTAGATTGCTTTCTGCGCTGGTAATAATCGGCCAGATATAATCCGCCCAGTAAAAACAATGGACCGGCAATGAGCGGATAAGTCATAAAAATAAAACGCCTCCAAGCAAACACTATATATAGTATACCTAATAAGGGATAAATAATACCCCCTAACAGCGGACGTTTCCACGAAATCCAGAGAATCAGTAAGACTAACCAAACCGGAATCAAGTGCATGAATAGCGCGAGGATAGTTTTCCAAAATCCAAGATGTTCGCCAAAAACATCCATGCTAAAAATGCTAAGAAAGGCTGCATATAAGCCGCTCAATAGGCGAGCTGCAACCCGAATTGTTTTTGCAGAAAAAAAATTGTTTTCCATAAGGAGGGTTCAATCGTGTAAATGAAAAATAATGAATTCGAAAATAATTAGTGCTTAGTTCAATTTCTTTTTATGATAACTGTCGAGTAAGTCTGTAACTATAAATAATAGTCCGACACTAGGAGCTATCCAAAAAATACGATGCAGTAACTGATGATTAAAACGTGCATTGATTAGGTAAGCTGTTAATCCCATCATGCCGCCCAATAATTCTTTTTTCCAAGCCAATACGTATGAAAACAGCGTGAGAAAAATGAAACTGAGTATTACAATATCTTTTCGTTCTGTATTCGTGTAGGTATGATGAACCCATGCATCCATAAGATCAGCTATAAAAAAGAACATAAAAAATGCCCATATAAAAAGGGTAGCAACTCGAGCTATCCATCGTAACATGAATATCGTAAGTGTCGTTCTCATAATGGAGATATTTAATGCTGCTGTGAAAGTCTTATTAATGACAAATAGACAAGTTGATATAGGTTATGAAAATAAGAAACTGATAGGTATCTGCTTCTCAAATCCGACAAATCGATATCAACAATCGCCATTCTATAGCATTCAAAGGCGGCAGCATAAAATGTTTACAATTTCTATTCATGTTTGAACTTATTACTTTGCTATCAACACTTTCGGAATAATTGTTCTGATGTATTCTTGTTTTATGATACGTCCGAAAGTAACAGGCGGCTATGCCAAATCCTCAGGAAATGAAATTTATGAGCAATGAACTTCCGGAAAATAATCCGTAAATTCTTTTGCAATGAACACTGCCCCTATTTATACAAAATAATAAATATGTCGAGGAATGCATGCATAGGAAAATGCAATGCGTAGCATGATTTTCCCTTCTTCAGTTCACAGCGCATTAGCTCTATGTCGATCCTTCGTTTCTATTCAATAATTAAATTTCTGAGAAACATTTTGGTAAAAAAGAAATCAGTACTTTCAAAGCCGAAAGGTTTATCTGCATCAAATACCTTAGCTCAAATAGTAACATCAACATGAAAGCAATTATCTATGGAATAGGAAGTTTTGCGGAATATGCATCCTATGTTATTTCTAAAGACAGCAATTATGATGTTATTGGATTTTGCGTGGATCAGGAATTTATCAATAGAACGGATACTATAAACGGATTACCGGTAGTCCTTTTCGAAGCCGTTCAAAATATCTATCCACCATCGGAATATGAAATGTTTATAGCTGTTGGAGACAATGAGGTTCGCGAGGAAAAATTTCTACAAGCCCTTCAGAAAGGGTACCATTTACTCAGTTACATATCTTCAAAAGCTAACACCTGGGACAATCTGGAGTATGGTAAGAATGTTTTCATATCTGATGACTCGGTAATTCAACCATTTGTCAAAATCGATGACAATACGATTATTATGGGCTCAAGAATTGGGCATCATTCACAAATCGGGAAAAATAACTTGTTGAGCTATTGTTGTTTGGCAGGAAATGTTATCGTTAGCAATAACTGTTTTCTGGGCCTAAATTCCACGGTTAAACAGGGCATTTTTATTGATAGTTACAATATTATTGGAATGGGATGTATACTGGTGAGAAATACAACTGAAAACGAGGTATATAATGTTCATAAAACAACCCGAAAATCAAAAATCCCATCAACAGCATTAAGGAAAAAATACTTGAGGTAAAAAAATTTAGGCCAATGGGTGTTTCCATTCGGATAATAAAGTTTGCAACCTGCAACAACTTTGGTGCAGCCTTCCGGATAAAAAATACAGTCTTCACCTGCCTTCAGCAAAATAGTTAGTATATCACTACCCTTTTATTCGGGGCCTGTAGGTCGATTCAGTTTGATATCATTATTGTAAGCAAAGGTTGACAATGTTGGATTCGTTCATACGGAAAGATAATCCCAATCTCGCCTCCGTATAAAAGCCTTTGCCCTACTTTTGTAAGCGCATGATTCACGACATCCTCAAAAAATATTGGCATTTTGATACGTTTAGGCCCTTGCAAGCCGAAATTATCGAACATGTTTTGGCGCGTAAAGATACCTTGGCCGTTATGCCTACGGGTGGTGGTAAATCGATTTGTTATCAGATACCTGCTTTAGCCAATGAGGGATGTTGTTTAGTCATTTCTCCGCTCATTGCCTTGATGAAAGATCAAGTACAGCAACTCGAAAAAAAAGGCATTCCGGCTTTGGCAGTCTATGCCGGACTATCCAGTAGTGAAACCGATGAAGCCTATCGACGCGTGCTGAGCGGTCAGTATAAATTTCTGTTTGTATCGCCCGAACGCTTGTTATCGAAACATTTTTTAGAATATCTACCCGATTGGCCAATTCAATTAATAGCGGTAGATGAAGCCCATTGTATTTCGCAATGGGGATACGATTTTCGTCCGCCATATTTAGAAATTGCAGCGATACGGAATATTCATCCACAAGTACCTGTTTTAGCACTTACGGCAAGTGCAACTCCGAGGGTTCAAAAAGATATCATGCAAAAGTTAGCTTTTCGGGAGGATAAGATATTTTTTAGTACGTTTCGCAGAGAGAATCTGTCGTTCTCTTGTTTTTGTGTTCAAGATAAAACCCGTAAGTGCATCGAGATATTACAAAAGGTAGAAGGTTCTGCACTGGTATATTGTCGCAGCCGACGGGCTTGTAAAGAATTGTCGGCAGCCTTACAAGCCGAACATCTAGGGGCCGATTTTTATCATGCCGGTCTCGATGCTGCCACCCGATCGCGCAAGCAAGACGAATGGATTTCGGATACGACCCGCATTATGGTTTGTACCAATGCATTTGGTATGGGTATCGATAAGGCCGATGTACGTTGCGTTATTCATGTCGATATACCGGATTCTCCCGAAGCCTATTATCAAGAAGCCGGAAGGGCTGGTCGTGATACCCAACGAGCTTATGCCGTATTATTATACCAGCAAAAGGATCTGCGCGATTTACAAAACAGCATCGAAACCCGTTACCCACCGGCAGACATCTGGCAACAGGTATATGAGTCTATGGCTTATTATCTCGAAGTGCCTATGCACGAAGGCGCCGAATCGATTTATGATCTTGATGTATTGAATTTCTGCAAAACCTTTTCTTTATCCTTTACCGAAACCATGAGCAGCATTCGCATTCTCGAACAAGCCGGTTATTGGACCTTAAGCGAAAGTGTATTTTTGCCATCCGAATTGTCGGTGCTTGCCGATCGTGAAGACCTCGAAGCGCTAGAAAAATTTCATCCCGATGCCTGGGAAATCTTGCAAGTAGTGCTGCGCTTATATGGCGGTTTATGGCATAATTATGTAAACATTCGTGAACTCAGCATTGCCCAGCATGGCGGTTGCAGTACCGACTATGTGCAGCATATTTTGCGTCGTTTACATCATATGGGTATCATCAGCTATCATGAAGCCAAAGACAAGCCTTGGTTACAATATGTACAAGATCGTGTGCCGGCAAAAAATTTGCAGGTCGATACAAGCCTCTTAGCCATCCTCAAAGAACGCTATCAGCGTAGTGTAGATTTTATGTGCCGCTATGCCGAAAACGAAACGCGTTGTCGCTCGCTTATCATTACCGAATACTTCGAAGAAAAAGGCAATGATCCTTGCGGAATCTGCGATCATTGTTTGGCGGCCAAACAAAAACAAAACGACACAGATCATGAAAAACAAATCTTGCAAGACCTCATGCTGCAGATACATACTGAAGGTTTTGTCAACATTCAACAGTTTACCCAAAAACATTCCTCACGCTTACAGCCGCAGGTAATTAAAATTATCCGATTTTTGCTCGACGACCGGCAACTCTCCCTCAATGACGCGGGCGATCTGGTAAAGCATTCATGAATACAGTACGATTCGCCATTATCGGTTACGGGCATATAGGCCGCCGTCATGCCCAACATATTTTACAGCATCCCGAAGCACAGCTTTGCTCGATTTGCGAATTACCCGGACAAGAGCGTCCGGCAGGTTTACCTGCACACATTGCTTGGTATACCGATGCCGAGACGATGCTAACAGCGGATAAGCCTGATGTATTGAATGTTTGTACGCCCAACTATTTGCATCATACCCATAGTATCTTGGCCTTGCAACATGGTGTACATGTATTATGCGAAAAGCCCATGGCCATTAGCACCTCAGCCTGCGATGCCATGATAGCTGCCGCTCAAGAGGCCAACAAACGCATTTTTGTGGTGAAGCAAAATCGGTATAACGAACCGGTTCAGCAGGTGAAGCATTTGCTCGAGCAAAACATATTGGGACAAGTGTTTATGGTCAATGTCAATTGTTTCTGGAATCGCAACGAAGCGTATTATAATCAAAGTCCTTGGCGGGGCAGTCGCAAGCAAGACGGCGGTTGTCTGTTTACCCAATTCAGTCATTTCGTTGATATCTTATTTTATCTCTTTGGAGATGTAGAGAATATCCGTGGACTGATTCGTAATTTCAATCATGCCTATACCGATATCGAAGACAGCGGCAGTTTTATTATGCAAACCCCAGCAGGGGCCCTTATCAATTTTAATTTCAGTACCTGCAGCTACGAAAAAAATATGGAGGGGGCCTTCACGATATTAGCCGAAAAGGGAACGGTAAAAATAGGCGGTCAATACCTCAACACTATCGAGTATCAACAAATTTCAAATCATGTTTTACCGCCCGTTTCTATTAGCGGAAAAGCGAATGATTATGGTTTATATCAGGGCAGTATGAGCAATCACGATCAGGTGATTGCCAATGTTATCGATACCTTACACGGCAGGGCCTCAATTATGACCAGTGCATACGAAGGTCGTAAGGTGGTAGATATTATTGAAAGGATGTATCAAGGCGCAAGATAATTTTTTTGCCCCCGTGTACGTCTCTGCTAGTTGTTCTATTCGTTTCGGGGACCCTGACCTTGTTTTCATCAGTAAATAAATCCAACATCGGTTTGTCATCATTATATCTTTATACGCATCATGCTAAACAGCGAACGAAAAAAACATTGGGAACATATTTATGAGCGTGTTTTTGTATTAGGTACCTTTTCAGATCAGGGCCCCAAAAAATGCAGCGGTATTGAGATAAAGCAATATACCGAAAATAGCATGACAAGCCGATTGCAATCGTATTTCGAAAAGATACGTTGTATCACCATCGATCATAAGACCCCCTTCGATACCCTGCAAAATTTTGTGTTTTGTAGTTTCCGTAAAAAGTAGCGCTGTTGTCGCTATTTGTGTTTTAGTCTCTTTCTCTTTATGTTGACCTTTTTATAGCCAATGGTAAAAAGGATAAAATCCATTTCACCATCGATTTTACCTTGTTCACCATCTCAAAGGGGGCCTACGCTAAATTGTGCTTGTCTCGCCCCTCTATCTCATCCTACATTTGGTATACTCAAGCTAAGGGGTAGCGCGCACTCTGCAGCAGGGTTACTGGGAATCCGAAAACAGGGAATAGAGTAGGAGCAAATCAATTAACCAAAAAGGTATGGCTTACCGTCTTAAGCCACTATGAAAAATGAAAAAAGTATTATTTATGATGGTGATGGTATTAGGAATAATGCAAGCACAAGCGGCGCCTAAGGTTTCTCTCACTTTAACTTTTGAATTAGCTAGGCCAAAGAATTTATGTAAATCTGGATTATGGATGTGTCATGTAAAGCCGGATATTGATGTCGATCCAATCAATCGAGCTGTTAATGCGCAATTTACCAATAACCAAGATGGAACAATGACAATAGTTTTTATTTCCAAACTACCAGAATC
>JBEISB010000106.1:0-7948 GCA_040375635.1 Chitinophagaceae bacterium
AATCGGCTATAACTCCATTTTTTTGCAATTGTTCAAAAACCTCCCTTCCTCGTGACTTGAACAACAGCGATAATTGACAACCTCTTTGCAGGGGATCACTAGGAGTAATGATGCTAAATTTTAGATTCGTGAGTGAGCGTAATAACGTTTCGGCATAAGCTGTTAGCTGCAAACTTTTTTCAGCCAAATCATTCATGCTAACCTGATCAAAAATATCCAAAGAAGCCCGATGAGCTGCCATATTCATTACTTGGGCATTACTCATTTGCCAGCTCTCAGCTGTCTTCATAGGCTTGAACCCTTTTTTCATTTTAAAGCGCGTCTTCTCATCATGGCCCCACCATCCGCCCAAACGAAAAGTAGCCTTATCCTTCGCATGTTTTTCTAACACATAAACCCCACCAACCGCACCGGGGCCTGAGTTTAGATATTTGTACGAACACCAACAAGCAAAATCAACTTTCCAATCATGAAGATGCAATACCTTATTTCCAACAGCATGTGCTAAATCAAAGCCGGCGTAAGCCCCCACCTCGTGAGCCACACGGGTAATCGCTTTCATATCAAAAAACTGTCCTGTATAATAATTAACTCCACTAAATAAAACCAAGGCCACCTGATTGCCATGCTTACGAATTACGGCTTCGATATCACTTTGATGCAAGGTATGTTCGCCGGGGCGAGGACTAACCTCTATAACGGCATCTCCAGGATCAAAACCATGCAATAAAGCTTGGGTCTCCATGGCATACATATCAGACGGAAATGCACCGGCCTCCATGATAATTTTATATCGCTTCTTTGTGGGTCGATAAAACGACAACATCAATAAATGCAAATTCACAGTTAGGGTATTCATTGCCACCACTTCGGTTTCTTTAGCCCCCACTATTTTCGAAAGAGACTTAGTAAAAAAGTGATGATAGGCAAACCAAGGACGCTTGGCTTCGAAATGACCTTCAACGCCATAATGGGCCCAATCATTTAATTCCTGCTCACAATATTCTTTAGCTAATGCGGGTTGCAGTCCTAGTGAATTGCCGCAGAAATAAATCGCTTCCTTTCCTTTATGTTTGGGAAATAAAAATTGTTGCCGATAAGAAGCCAATGGATCAGCATCATCCATTTCGCGGGCATAATTTCGAGTAGCTTTAAAGTCGTGTTTTGCTTCGGCCATAACGATTATTTATCAACAAAAATAAGTCTGTATTGTCTGTCATAAAAACATAGTACCCGATTCTTTCAACAAATTAGCCAATATCTTTGTCCCTATGCATATTCATTATCAAATCATCTCCCAACAGTCGCCGTATTGGTCCCAAGTATTGGATGTAAGACAACGACTTTTGCGGATGCCCTTGGGATTAAATCTATATGACGAAGATCTACAAGCTGAGGCTGATCAGTATACAGCGGTTGCTCTTATCGAAAACCAGGTAGCTGCCTGCTTGATGGTGAAAGTCCTTAATGAGCAACTCATCAAATTCAGACAGATGGCAGTAGATACTATCTATCAAAAAAAAGGAATCGGCGCGAGAATCCTCGCCTATACCGAAGACTGTTGTCGGAGCAAAGGATATAAGCATATCGAATTAAACGCTCGTTTCTCGGTGGCCGGATTTTATATGCAATCTGGATATACACAAGTGGGTGATCTGTTTGAAGAGGTGGGCATTTCACATATCAAAATGATAAAAACAATATAAATCGATGAAAATCCTATATGGAGTGCCTAGCGAAGGAATGGGACATGCCACTCGCAGTAAAGTAGTGATAGAATATTTATTGAAACAAAATCATGATGTACAGATCGTAAGCAGCGACAGAGCCTTTCTGTATCTACAAAATCATTTTGGCAAGCGCGTACATCAGATTGAAGGATTTCATCTAGCCTATGAAAAAGCCATTGTTTCTGTCGGCGCTACCGTCTTGGCTAATCTAAAAAGTTTACCCAGACAACTAAGTACCAATTTCAAAAGATATCAAGAAATTCTTAGCGCCTTTCATCCTGAATATATCATCAGCGACTTTGAGAGCTTTACCGATTTTTATGCCCGTCTGCATCGGATTCCTTGTGTGAGTATAGACAATATGCAGGTTATAGACAGAGCCCGTTTGGATTTTGAAATTCCAAGACAAGAACGAGGGAATCATCTCTTGGCCAAACAAATTATTAAAAATAAAGTGGGCAGCGCTAAGCATTACCTCATCACTTCCTTTTTCTTTCCTGAAATCAAAAAAAAGCATACCGAATATGTGTATCCTATTATACGGAAAGAAATTATTGATGCTAAGCCTGCTGATGATGAGCATATCGTGGTGTATCAAACCTCCAGTACACAAGATGATTTAATTGAGCGATTACAGACCCTTCCGCGAGAACGATTTTTAGTGTATGGTTTCAATAAAGAAGAAAGTCATGGCAATGTGCAACTCAAAAAATTTTCAGAAACAACATTCGTCGAACATTTTGCTTCGGCTAAAGCTGTTTTAAGTAATGGTGGATTTTCCTTTTTAAGTGAGGCCGTGTATCTTAAAAAGCCTACATATAGCGTTCCCATTCAAAATCAGTTTGAACAATTTGTCAATGCTTCTTATATAAACAAACTAGGATATGGAATGATAGCGCAACAATTTGATCCCCAAGCTATCAAGTCATTCTTATATGATTTACCCAGCTATAGAGAATCATTACGCTCATTTACTCACGATCATAACCAAACTTTGTTTGCGCGTTTAAATCAAATCTTACAAGCGAAAGAAAAGTAATTTACTTACCCCCTAGCGAGCGCATTGCATTTTGTAAATTAGCATCCCCTGGCGCATATTGAAGTCCTTTGCTCCAATACTCGCGTGCTTTTGTCGGATTTTGCAGGGTGTTGTACATAACACCGATATCATAGTTCAACGATGGATCTTGTGGAATGTACTTATACGCTTTCAAATACAATGGCAAGGCAGCCGGTATATTTCGTGCCGCGACTAAATCGCGTGCTTGTTTCAGATAATTTTGCGAGAGGAACTGTCTGATTTGAGGCACATTGGGATGCACTGGAAATAACTCGATAACCCGATCCCAATAAAAGGCAGCGCTATCCACCTGACCACTCTTCATTTTAATCATCCCCATATTGAGGTAAGTGGTAACATAACGAGGATGCAGTTCTAAAGCCTTGCGGCCATAGATTAAAGCACTATCAAGATATTGACGTTCTACTTTTTTATTGCGAGGATATTCGCTTAAGGTGATAAGGCGATTGCAGGCATTCCCGTTTAGCATTACACTTTCTGGGAAACTCTGTACATCCGTCATGGTTAAGGTAAAATCATTTTTCCAAGCTGGATTACGTGCAATTGTTTTATATGAATATAAAGCGATGATCGACACAAATATGGCCATTAAGATTCCATTCGGTGAGGGTAGTATTTTTGTCAATAGATAATAAACTCCGTACACCATTAGGATACAGGTCCCGAGAGACGTGTGATACACCAAACGTTCGCCCATCGTTGCCCCGATATTAAAAAACATATTATCGATAAGCACCAAATGCAGCAGCGCAAACGCAATAGGGAATGCTAACCAGCTGCGATGCTTAAGCGTATAAAACAAGGCGTAAGCAGCCCCTAACAGCATAACAGCACTTAGCCAAACCTCGGGATGGTTATAATCGCGGTAATGAATAACATTATAGCTATAGTCGCAACTCATAGCATAAGGAAACAAAAGCAAAATGGCATACTTCAAATTAATAAATAATTTAGTAGCGGCTGCCTGCGCTTCAGAGGCCAATAAGTAAGGGTTGTTTAATAATTCACTGTCTTGCACAGCACTTTCGCCAATATCCAATACCACACCACTACGCAGATACCAATAGACACCGAAACTTACTAATAGTCCGGCCATGATCAATACCATATCTGAAATCTTCAGCTCCTTAAAATAAACGTAAAGGGCAATCGGAACGATCATCAGCAAGGTAACACCATACTCTTTACTCAATAAGGCAATGAAATAGCAGAGGGATGCCCATAAGATTGTACTTGTTTTTTTCGTCGTGATATAATAAAAGCTCAGATTCAGGGTCAACACCATAAAAAGTAAGGAAAGAATTTCATCACGACTTTTCATATTCGCCACCACCTCGCTATGCAAAGGATGAGCCATAAAAAGTAGGGCCGTGAGTAAAGCCAATATTTTTTTGTCTTTAAAAAACCAAGTGCTTAAAAACAGATAAATCATACAAACACCTAGGATGTAGAGAATCACATTATTGACATGCCTCATCACCGTTCCCTTCACCTTTATATCTCTGTCGGTGCCAATGCCATCGCCATCTCTATCTTCGCCCGGGTCTAGTACCTTGTTATGATTGAGATCCCAAGAATCGTTTTTTAATCCATCAGGTAAGGTGCCGATAAATTCTTGTTCGACAGCGTAAGTAGCTACAGAAAAAGGACGATAACGACCACCCGCCAATTGATTGCTAGAGAGATTCAGCGATTTATAGTAAGAGTCAAATACATCTTTGGTCATAATATCGCCCATTCCACCGATACCTTTCAATACATGCTCGTTTTTGCAAATAATAATATCATCATCTAAAGCAAACTCATGATGAAAAGTATTCGCGTATAAAGTCAAACCTAATACAATGATAAGGATATAAGGAACCCAACCATTAGTTAGCTTATCTAAAAATGAATAGGATGGAAGGCTTTCTGTAACTGAGGCAGATTCGATCCTTGGATGGTTGTTAGTAGGCGTTACCGGATTAGATTTCTTATTTTGCTTACTCATAGCGAGATTTATTTTGTAGTTATTTATTTCCGATACCTTGAATCGCCTTTAGCAATATCGCATCGCCGGGTGCAAAGCTCAGGGCCTGTTTCCAGCTATCACGAGCCAAGGTCGTATTGCCCTTGCGTAAATAAATCATACCGATAAAATAAAGAGGGCGATGATCGTTAGGCTTGACTTGATGAGCTTTCTGAAACAAATTCATCGCCTCATCGAGTTGGTTACTAGTAAAGAAACCCATCGCTTTATTGTAGTAATAAGCAGCAGCATTATCTAAAAGACCAGGCAATTGTTTTTCGTAAGGTGAGAGTTCCTTAGCCTTCATCCAGAAATACGCCGCACTATCCATTAAGCCTTGTTTCGCTTTAACCAAACCCAGATTCATGTGCGTGTAAAAATAACCCGGATGCAGGGAGAGTGCCTTATATCCGTAGATAGAAGCTGTATCGAGCAATCCTTTTTCGCGACTCTTATACATAGGCATATTACTCATATCAAACAAACTAATACAAGCATTCCCATTGAGCATCGTACTGTTTGGATACGTTTTTACATCCGTTGTATACAAGGTGATATTATTTTTCCACGCTGGATTGCGGGCAATTGTTTTCAGGGTACCCAGAATCAATAATGGAATCATGATAACTGAAACCATTACCGGCTTTGCGCTATTGGCTTTTTGCAATACATACCAAGCTCCAGTAACCACGAGAATACAAATTCCTAATGAGGAATGATAGACCAATCGTTCGCCCATAGTGGCCCCGATATTGAATAAAAAGTTGTTGATCAGCACTAAGTTTAACAAGATCATCAGCAAGGGAAAAGCCAACCAGCTTCTTCGTATCAGCGTTAATAAGATAGATACACCTAAGCCCATTAATACAGCAGCACTTATCCAAACTTCTGGGTTCGCAAATGTGCGGAAAGGGATAACGTTAAAGCTATAATCGCAGCTTAATTGATAAGGAAATAATAAGAGTCCGAAGTATTTTAGATTAATATAGATTTTAGTCGCCCAAGCCTGCACAACACTCGCATCCTTAAACGGATTATTCAGCAACTCGCTATCTTGTTTTGCTGTATCACCGAGTGATAATACCACGCTGCTTCTCAGGGCATAATAAATCATAAAAGTCGCAAATACGCCAATGATCAAAACCGTAATATCTTTCAACTTCAGCTCCTTATAATACACATACATACTTATAGGGAGTATTATTAATAAAGTAACACCATACTCTTTACTCAATAGCGCAATCATATAAAAAACACATGCCCAGAGCAAGAGTTTGGGTTTCCGCATCTCATACCATAAAAAACTATAGTTCATGGTAAGCACCATAAACATAAGTGAGAGAATTTCATCACGACTTTTCACATTCGCTACAACCTCCGTATGAATGGGATGCACCAAGAAGAGCAAACAAGCCAACAAGGCCAATAGCTTATTGTCTTTAAAAAAGAAGCGACTTAAAAACATAAATAAGATGCTAATGCTCAATATATACAGTATCACATTATTCACATGTCGAAATGCCATCCCCTTTACCTTCACATCTTTTTCATTAAAGACACCATCCCCGTTAAGGTCCTCGCCAGGATCGCCTACCTTATTATGATTTACATCCCAAGCTTCGGGATCGAAGGCTTCTTGCGTGCCAATAAACTCTTGCTCTATAGCGAAGGTAGCTAACGAGAAAGGACGGTAACGACCACCCGCCAAATTAGCTTCGGCATGAATTGACTTATTATAACTATCAAAGATATCGCCGGTCATAATGCTTTTAATTCCGCCTACACCTTGCAAGACGTATTCGTTGCCACAAACAATTAACTCATCATCCAACGCATATTCATGATTAAAGGTATTGGCATACAATACCAAGCCCAAAACGGCAATCAAAATATGAGGCATCCATCCAGAGCTTAGTCTCTCCCAAATCGTTTGCGGAACATTTGACTCACTTTGATTTGAGGGGGGGTGATTTTTGGGAACCGTGGCGCCCATTCCGTTTTGTTTATCTTTCTTAGCCATACGCTGGAGTTGAAGTCGCTAAGATAGAAAAACAATTGCCAAATGAAAAAGCAAAGAAGATCACAGGAATTATCTATTTTCTGATTTTTCTCCAGCCATTCGTCTTGACTTTCCTAGAATCTGCTGCTGAATCATTGATTGGTTTATACAATGGTAGTTTCTCTGTCGACTTCCTTTTATTATATCGGTCACATTTCTCTCAAAGGTACATTGAGCGCTAGTATCGAATAATATGCCTCATCGGTGAATCGAAAAGAGACTCTAAATGTTTACAAGTCAAAATCAGAAAAGACCTGAATATTGAACCAATGAATGCTATGCCGGAGAAGTAACGCTTGCATTTGAGACGACAGATTTCTCAACATGCACATAGCGAGGTAATTAGTATGCAACCTGAAGGCAATGGGATAACCCGAGCACCCATTTTACGGGCGAAACAAATTCTCTTGGCTAAAATTCAAGATGAAGGCAGGCATGGACTTTACCTCTACAGTGCTGCCGAAACCATAGGCATTACCCGCGATGAAATGATAGAACATTTGCATACCGGCAAGGCCAAGTATTCGAATATCTTTAATTATCCTGCGCTAACATGGACCGATATTGGCGCAATGGGCTGGATAGTAGAAAGAACCGCGATTGTGAATCAGGTTTCATTGCAACGCACATCTTATGGTACTTATGCCCGTGCAATGTTAGGATTTGTAAAGAAGAGAGCTTTCATCCGCGACAAGGTTACGAAATCATGTCCCATATGATGAATGGAACTGCAGCCCAACGCGAAATGGCTCAAGATGCCATGAACCGTTGGTGGTGGCCTTAGATCATGATGTTTGGTCCGCACGATAGCGACTCTCCCCACTCAGGTGATGCCTTTACGTGGAAAATCAAACGGAAAAGCAATGACGAACTCCGACAGAAGTTTATCGACAAAACGGTACAACAAGCTGAGGTGATTGGATTGCGAATTCCGGATCCTGAACGCAAAGGGAATGAAGAAAAACTGGGCTACAATCATGGCGAAATCAATTGGACAGAATTTCAGAATGTTATCAGCGGAAATGGTCCTTGTAACCAACAACGAATGAACCATCATAAACGATTTCATG
>JBEISB010000262.1:0-1867 GCA_040375635.1 Chitinophagaceae bacterium
CCTAAAAACAAATCGTATTACTTGCAAACAATTATTAGCGATATTAAACGAGTTTTCATTCGAAAGTACCAAATTACAATTTGCCAAAGACGCCTACAAAAGCGTAACAGATAAAAACAACTACTTCTTGATCAATGATACGTTTACCTTTCAGAGTTCTAAAGATGATTTATTAGAGTTTCTCGAAAGAGCTCATTAATCCACAACATAATTTCTAAAAAAATCCTACCCTCGTGTAGGATTTTTTTTATGCGGTTTCTAATCCTTTGCGCCAATATCCTTTATAAAAATATCCGAAACTCAATACAAACAAGGTAAACCAATAGACAAACTCCGACATCCACGCGTAAGGCAAAGGCATACGTAAATACTCAATGACTAGGGTATTGTAGATCAAATAAAACGCAATCGAAACAAACTCAAAAATCATATTGAGTTGTGTCTTTCCTGTTCCCACCACCCCATTAAATAAAATGGTAGACACCGACAGCATCCAAGTAGCTAGTACCACAATACGCAATGAACTGGTCCCCATGTCAACAAGTACGGCATCTCTCGTAAGCAAACGCAGAAAAAAATGCGGAAAGAGCAACATAGGCAATCCAACCACCAACGCAAATCCAAAACTCATGCGTATAATTTTCTTCATCAAAGGGATAACCTCGTCTAGTGCGTTTTGTCCAATGACATTACTAACCATCGAATTACAAGTTGATGCCAAGGCCCAAGCAGCAACACCCACAAATCCGAAAACGCTGCGATAAATTTGCGACAAGGCCGATTCGCTTTTTCCTAAATGTTCGACATAAATAAAGAAGACTTCCCAAGCCCCGATACTCAACAAATACTGCATCATCAAGGGCATGGAAGTAATGAACATTTTTTTGATCAAGGGTTTGTCTGGCCTATGCAGTTGTTGTAAGCGATACTCACTAAACAGTGTATGACGCTGAATCAAAGTAAAAACAACTAAGGCATAAACCATTTCGGAAATCACCGATGCCAACGCAGACCCTTCTAATCCCATTTCCGGAAAAATACCAACACCAAAGATGAGCAGATAATCGAAGAGAACATTGGTTATAGTTTGCGCTGAGGAGCCGATAATAATAAAACGCGACGCCGATATGGATAAAAATAAACTATTCGAAAACTGACTGATCATGATGAATGGCAAGCCCCAACTCCGAATCCGAATAAACTGGATAGCCGCTTTACGAGTAGCCTCTTCATGAATAAAATGACGAAACAACCAAGGAGCAAATCCCTGCGATAGGATCAATAAAACGAGTCCTAATGCCACCGTGAGTATCCATCCATTTCTGAAGATATAGGCTAGTCCGGCATGATCATTTTCGCCAGCCTTTCTGCTCATCATCATCAAAATGCCCGAAACCAAGCCATAACCTATCATCACCAAGGTCAGGTAAAAAATACCTGCTACCCCAGACGCAGCCAATAAGGTTTGGGGTTCTATACCTGAAGCGGGTTGGTAATACCCTAAAAATGCCGTATTGGTAAGAATACTCAATTGAGGAATGAGTATTGCTACACTTATCGGCAAAGCAATTTGCAGTATCCCTGCATACGAATTTTGAACACGCAAATTTTTCATGCGTGGCAAATGTAGGGGAATTGAAACAATAACTTTTGGCATCAGCTGGAATAGGTTTCAGGTAAAAAATCAGCAATCCATCGTATTATTGTGTCCGATATTCGAATACGTGGAACCTACCCTACAGATTGACAATACTAATGCGCCCATAGTTGCAGGTAACGACTATACTTGTAATATTTTGGTAGGTCGTAATTACCTTTCGTATGCGGTTTGTGGAACCACTAGTTCTGTGATATGTGTCTTGAAGCA
>JBEISB010000182.1:0-4433 GCA_040375635.1 Chitinophagaceae bacterium
CACGGCACGAATCAACCAAGCTTTTGCATTGTTCTTGGTATTTTCATTATTCACCGCCTCATCGATCATCTTTTTGGCGTCTGCTACATTATTATCTTTTAGGTAATTGATAGCACTCTGGATATTGGCTTTTTGCGCTTGGGTCTGTATCGCCAGAAAAACCACACTGAGCAGCAGACATACTTTTTTAAACATGACTTGTTATTTTGGGTTATTGAATTATTGGTTATCGTTTGGAGGCGTATCTGTAGTTTCGATCGATTCATTCGACGCGTTCTCTCCGTCTGTATTACTTATCGCTTCATCACTTGGCAACACTGTCTCTTCATCTTCTTCCTGATCCGCAATTTTTGCAACCGCTGCGATTTCATCTCCAGCATCTAAATTTATCAGCTTCACACCTTGCGTAGCTCTGCCGGCATTACGAATATCTTTTACATGCGTACGAATGGTTACCCCCGATGTGCAGGTGATGAACAAATCATCCGTCTCATCTACGGCTAAAAAGCCTATCAGTCTGCCGGTTTTTTCGGTTACACTCAAGGTTTTAACCCCTTTTCCACCTCGGTTTGTGATCCTATAAATCTCTTCCCACTCTTTGGTCTCCTCATTATACTCATCCAAATTAGTTCTCTTGCCAATGCCTTTTTCTGAAACTACCAAGAGTGTTTTGGTCTTATCTTCTTTGTTAACGCAGGCCATACCTACCACCTCATCAGTCAAATCATCTACCTCTATACCCGTAACCCCTATGGCTCCACGACCGGTGGGTCTTACTTTGTCTTCCGGAAAACGAATCGCCCTACCCGATTTTACAGCCATCATAATATGACAATTACCATCCGTGAGAGCGGCTTCGAGCAAGGTATCCCCCTCATTAATCGTTATGGCGTTAACTCCACTTTGGCGTGGACGCGAAAAATCTTTCAATTTCGTTTTCTTAATCGTCCCCTGTTTGGTACACAAAACGATATAATGATTGTCTACATACTCCTCATTATTCAGCTTCTCAACATTCAATATCGTTCTAATTTTTTCGCCTTGCGGCAGTTGCAATAAGTTCTGTATCGCTCTGCCCATGCTGTTTTTCTCGCCTTGGGGTATCTCATATACCTTCAGCCAATAACAACGTCCGGCGTCTGTAAAAAACAACAATGTCGCATGGGTCGATGCCACAAATAATTGATCGATATAATCCTCGTTTCTTGTCTTGCCACCGATAGCGCCCCTACCTCCTCTGCGTTGGGTACGATATTCAGTAGCCGAGGTTCTCTTAATATAACCCAGGTGCGATACCGTTATCACCACATCTTCTTCTTCAATCAAATCTTCGATACTAATCTCACTCGACAAATACTCGATATGTGTTTTTCTCTCATCACCGAATTTCTTCTTCACTTCGAGCATCTCTTCTTTGATTAATGCATAACGCATATCCTCATTGCTTAACAACTCTTTCAGGTGAGTAATCAACTTCATCACCTCTTCGTACTCCTGATGAATTTTTTCTCTCTCCATGCCGGTTAAGCGTTGCAAACGCAATTCCAGTATAGCTTTCGCCTGAATTTCACTTAATTCGAAATTACGAATCAAGCCTTCTTTCGCCTCATCCGGAGTAGTCGATTCGCGGATTAGCTTTATCACAGCATCTAAATTATCTAAGGCAATCAGATAGCCTTGTAAGATATGAGCACGTTCTTCAGCTTTCTTCAATTCAAACATTGCCCGGCGCACCACTACCTCATGACGGAATTTTACAAACTCGCTGATCAAATCCTTCATATTCAGCACCCGCGGACGACCATTCACCAAGGCTACATTGTTAATACCGTACGACGTTTGCATATCGGTATACTTATAGAGCTGGTTCACAATTACATTCGCAATCGCATCGCGCTTCAAATCAATCACCAACCTCATTCCGTCTCTATCGCTCTCATCTCTCACATCACTTATGCCTTCTATCACTTTGTCATTCACCAGATGCGCAATCTTTTGATGCAACATCGCTTTATTCACTTGGTAGGGCAATTCATAAATGATAATGCTCTCTTTGCCCGACTTCGCCGTTTCTATATTCAATCGACCTCTCACTACCACTCTTCCACGACCGGTTTCAAAGCCTTGTCGCACCCCTTCCATACCATAAATAATACCGCCGGTTGGGAAGTCTGGCGCCTTGATATATTGCATCAACTCCTGAACCGTGATATCACGTTTGTCGATATAAGCTGTAATTGCATCAACCGCTTCGCTCAAATTATGCGGCATCATATTGGTAGCCATTCCCACCGCAATACCCGATGCCCCGTTCACAATCAACTGCGGAATGCGGGTTGGCAATACGGTCGGCTCTTGTAAGGTATCGTCAAAGTTATTCTGAAAGTCAACCGTGTCTTTATCCAAATCCTCAATCATAGCCTCAGCAATGCGCTGCATTCGAACCTCGGTATAACGCATCGCGGCCGGACTATCACCATCCACCGATCCAAAGTTTCCTTGTCCGTCGATTAGCATATAACGTAAACTCCAAGGCTGCGCCATACGCACCATCGTATCATACACACTCGTATCACCATGAGGGTGGTACTTTCCTAATACCTCCCCTACAATACGGGCAGACTTCTTATAAGGTTTATTGAAGGTATTGCCTAGCTCGCTCATTCCAAACAACACGCGTCTATGCACCGGTTTCAGCCCGTCGCGCACATCCGGCAAGGCTCGTCCTACGATTACCGACATCGAATAGTCGATATAGCACGATTTCATTTGCTCTTCAATATTAATCTGTATAATCCGGTCGTGAGGCTTCTCGCCCTCCGGATTTTGTAATTTCTCGTTGTCCATGTACAAAAATGAGCGCCAAATGTACATTTTTTTTCACGGCCTATCAAGGAAAAAAATACACAGTCTCAACCCGAAATATCCCCAAAAAATATCCTTCCTTTCTCCCCTTTTTTCTTTTGGGGGTAGCTTTTTCCGGCTTTTCGCTACAAGCCTTCGCCCCGCGCGCAAAACCTCGACGGCTCAGGGCTTTTCGCTACAATCCGGGCTAGGGCATCCGTTATATAGAAGGGGCTGAGCTGATGAATTAGCATTTGACATCAAATTGTATTGCTCCTTTTCTGTCAATTTTTTTATAGACTCTTGTTGTATTTCCTTTAAGCTATTATCTTCGCTGTAAACCTATCTTCTATGAAAACCTGGACAGCCAAAGCGCTGAAGCACAGGGGGCAAAAACGTATTGCCCTCTCGTTTCCGTACAACGATGAGCTTCAAAAAATAGTAAGAACCATTCCTGATAGCCGCTGGAGCCACAATCTGCGCGCATGGCATATCCCCGACACCCCCGAAAATCGTATAATAGCAGGACTTGCGCCCGAAGAAATTCTCAATCCCATGCACGAAGCCTCGCTCCAATCTTTCGTGCATTGGCTTCGTTCAAAGCGGTATAGCGAAAACACCATACGCACCTATTCCGACGCCTTACGGTCTTTTTTAATGTTCTACAACGATATACCTGCCGAACAAATCAACGAAAACGATTTTATTCGATTCAATAACCAATATATCATTGCTCGACAGCTATCCTCATCCTTTCAAAATCAGGTAGTAAATGCCATTAAACTCTTCTTCCGAACGATCGAAAAAAAGCAAATAGATCCAGAGTTAATCCATCGTCCGCGTCGCGAGAAATTACTTCCCAATGTATTGAGTAAAGAAGAAGTAAAGCTTATTCTCGAAGCCCATCGCAATACCAAACACAAAACCATGTTATCACTCATTTATAGTTGTGGATTGCGTTGTGGTGAGTTGCTGAGCCTCAAGCCCGAACATATCGATGCCCATCGAAACCTCTTGATAATCAAGCAAGGCAAAGGCAATAAAGACAGGATCGCCCCACTCAGCGATAAAACCATTAATATGTTACGCGCCTATTACAAAGACTATAAGCCCAAGGTTTACCTTTTTGAAGGACAAGTACCCGGTGAGCCTTACGACAATAGAAGCTTACAGCTAGTATTAAAGCAAGCCATACGCAAAGTCAACATTCAAAAGCCGGTAACCTTACATTGGTTGCGGCATAGTTATGCCACCCATTTACTCGAAGCCGGCACGGACCTCCGCTACATACAAGAAATATTGGGTCATAAAAGCAGCAAAACCACCAAAATTTACACGCATGTGAGTACCAAGAGCATACAACATATTCGTTCTCCTTTTGATAATCTCTAACAATTTCCCTATTTTCGATTCAGCAACAAACCTTCGACTATCACCCTACTTATTGCTTTTAGGAGCAGTTTTGTAAGGCATATAAAGGAGTTAGCAGCAAAAAGGGTTCACGATTTCTAACAACGTTAAAACTCTATTCATCACCACTCTCGTATCACCACTGTTGGAATCTAATGTTTATGTATTTAACGGCCGGC
>JBEISB010000226.1:0-2824 GCA_040375635.1 Chitinophagaceae bacterium
GGTAATAAATAAAGCAGGGGCGACGGAAATGTAAACGATAAGGAGAACGTCCGCCATCACTAATCAAATAAAATCCAAGTTCTCCATTCCCTCCTTCAACAGAATGATAGACTTCGCCTACCGGAATATCGGTTTCTCCCATCACGATTTTAAAATGGTAGATGAGTGCCTCCATTTTGGTATACACATCTTCTTTTTCAGGAAGGTAGAAATCAGGAATGTCTGCATGAAAAACGCTGGGATCTAAATCCTTCATCATTTCTAATGCCTGTTTAATTAAGCTTACGCTTTGCCATATTTCGGCATTGCGAACTAAAAAGCGATCGTAGACATCACCGGTACTTCCTACGGGTACAGAAAAATCAAAATCTTGATAACTGCTATAAGGATGTGCGGTACGAATATCATAATCGATACCCGTGGCCCGTAAATTGGGACCTGTAAATCCGTAGTTTAAGGCACGCTCTGCTTCTATACCGCCAACGCCCATGGTACGTTCCATGAAAATGCGATTCCGGTTAAACAAAGTTTCGAATTCTTCCATGGCCTTTGGAAAGGTCTTCAGGAAGTTATCGAGCTTTTGAAATACAATTTCAGTGAAGTTGCGTTCAAAGCCGCCGATACGGCCGATATTGGTAGTTAAACGAGAACCGCAAACCTCTTCGAAGATTTCGTAAATCAATTCGCGGAATTCAAACACATAAATAAATCCGCTAAAGGCACCCGTATCTACACCAATTACCGAATTACAAACCAAATGATCGGCAATACGCGCCAATTCCATGATGATAACCCGCATGTAATCGACACGCTTAGGTAAGTTGGCGCCAATTAACTTTTCGACCGTCATGTGCCAACCCATATTATTAATCGGTGAAGAACAATAATTGAGTCGATCGGTTAATGGAGTAATTTGATAATACGCACGATGCTCGGCAATTTTTTCGAACGCACGATGAATAAATCCAACGGTAGGTACGGCATCGATAATGCGCTCACCATCCATTTC
Organism: Chitinophagaceae bacterium; assembly: GCA_040375635.1. Lineage (GTDB taxonomy): Bacteria > Bacteroidota > Bacteroidia > Chitinophagales > Chitinophagaceae > OLB11. Next base: position 1,010 of record JBEISB010000226.1, read on the forward strand.
TAAGATATTCTGAAATACCCCGTGCGTTGCAGGATGCGTTGGCCCCAAATTTAAGGTTGAGGTTTGTTTCCCTAGCGAGCCTTCCGGTAATTGTATATTTTGTTTTTGTTTTTGGTTCATTGCTTCGTTTACTGAAGGTTATACATCCATTAGCGGCCAAACATATCGTCGTCTTTATCAATACGGGTTTGATCTTCGAGCGGAAATTCTTTCCGTAAAGGGTGGTAGTCCATTTCTTCTACATTCATAATCCGAATCAGGTTAGGATGCCCTACAAAATTGACCCCGAAAAAATCGTAAGCCTCTCTTTCGAGCCAGTTCGCTGTTTCGAACAAACGAGTTGCGGTAAACACATCAGGCTTTTGAATATCCGTATATACCTTAAACCGAACCCTGATGCCCGCATAAATATTTTGTAACAGATAAACGACGGCGAGTTCTTTGCCTTTTGCATCTGGATAATGAACTACGGTTTCATCATTCAGATAGGTAAACATCAACTCCGGGTCTTCTTTCAGAAAGGTCAATACTTTCAGATTATTCTCCTTATCGGCTTCGAAAGTTAGCATTCCGTAAGGCTCACTAAATTGAAAAACGGCGTCTCCGAATTTATCGATAAGTTTCTTTTGTATGTATTCGTTGCTTAGCATGCTGATTAATGATTATTGGATTCCGTAACTATTCAATAATTCTTTATACTGATCGCTCTCGCGGCGGCGTATGCTTTCGGCACGCACTAAATCTTGAATGCGCATAAAGCCATCAATAATAGCCTCAGGACGAGGTGGACATCCGGGCACATACACATCAACAGGTATTACCTGATCGATGCCTTGAAGTACCGAATACGTATCAAAAATACCTCCGCTACTGGCGCAAGCACCTACTGCCATTACCCAACGAGGTTCGGCCATTTGTAAATAGACTTGACGAAGAACTGGCGCCATCTTTTTCGAAATGGTCCCCATAACCATAATCAAATCACATTGTCGTGGAGAAAAACTCAAACGCTCAGAGCCAAACCGAGCCAAATCATAATGCGCAGCCATCGTAGCCATAAACTCAATGCCACAACAAGAGGTAGCAAAAGGTAAAGGCCAGATAGAATTGCTTCGGGCCAAGCCAATGGCCTCACTCAATTTCGTAGTAAAAAAGCCCTCACCGGTAAATCCAACCGGGGCCTCTACCACTTTGACTTTGGTATTATGTGTTACGGGTCTCATGAATTATATTTTGAAAAAGTCAGCAGACTATTCTTCCCAGCGTAAAGCGCCCTTTTTGATGATATAAGTAAATCCAAGAATAAAGAAAGCAACGAACATGACCACTGCCATAAATCCATTCCATCCTAATTCCCGAAAATTAATAGCGTAGGGATAAAAGAAAATCACCTCCACGTCGAACAAGACAAACAAAATGGCCACCAAAAAATATTTAACGGCCAATGGCTGACGGGCATTCCCCTCCTGCTCGATGCCACATTCAAAATTCTCGAGCTTATCTGAGGTTTTACGCTTAGGTCCAAGAAAATGAGTGGCGCCCATCATAACCGCGACAAAGCCTATGGCAACAATGAGTTGAATAACAATCGGGAAATAATTAAAGGGAGTATTTTGAATCTCGAGGAGCATCATACGGATTAGTAGATATATCCAACAAAAATAGGCTACAAATATGCAAACATCAAATATTTGAAAACTATTCTATGTAATCGTTGATAAGATTTTTTATACCCAATTAGCATACCCTACTTACAGTAACTACCGATGGATAAACACCTAGTATCCATGAAAAAAGGGTTACCTATGGGCAACC
>JBEISB010000216.1:0-3121 GCA_040375635.1 Chitinophagaceae bacterium
CTTTGGGGCGGGGGCTGGATTCGGGGCTGAGATCACGGGGCCCGTCGGTGGTTGTGATTTTTTGGTCTCCTCTGGGATCGACGTTTTTTGAGTTGTGCTCTGCGCAGGGTCCCAGGTGATTACCCCGTAATATGCTACTGTTTTTGATGTCTTCAGGCAGTTGATCAATCCCCATGCCTAATTGTAAATTGGGCTTAGGTACGGTAAACAAGGCATCTCCACTGGCGCGACAATAATAATCACCTCCCATGCGGGCCACCAAATCAATCTTGTTTGGATCGATCTGTTGCTGTTCATTCAACACATCATCGTTGATATGCATACGCAAGACTTCGCAAATAATTAAGTTACCGGCGCCCCCTTCTTCACCGGTTGCTTTCACTTCTAATACTTTGCACTCAAAATGTACAGGCGATTCTTTAACCCGAAACGGTTTTACCAAATCAGAAGCTAGCGGACTCAATCCTGCTTTCACAAACTCATTCACCCCAGGTCCATATTCGCAACTGCTTAAGCTCATTTGTTGAACGATCGCGTAATTCACCACATTAATCACTACTTCGCCGGTCTCAATCGCGTTTTCGAGAGTATGCTTGATGGTATTATCTCTTACCCTTCGTGCCGGCGAAAAAATTAATATCGGAGGCTTGCTACCAAACACATTAAAGAAACTAAAGGGCGATAAATTAGGTCGCCCCTCTTTATCGATGGTAGAGGCAAAGCAAATAGGACGCGGCGCTATGGCACTTAAAAGTAGTTGATGAAATGGGGCTGTTTTGGTTTCGCCCGGATTGATAATCATGTATCCGATTCGGTTTACAAGGTGAGAGAATTATTTTTTGAGGGCGAGTATCGAAAACGAACTGGGGTCTTTGCATATGGTATTTTTTAATCGACCTAATCCTTCAATTTCCATTTCTACCACATCACCTTCTTGTAACCATTGTACCTTGTAATTCGGGTCATGCAGCAGGCCGGTTCCATTTAATTCTAAAAAGCAACCGGTACCTACCGTTCCGCTTCCAATCACATCGCCAGGCATCACATCTACGCCATAAGCACAACGTTCTATAATTTCGGCAAAGGTCCAATCCATATCCCCCACATTACCTTCACTTACTTGTTTCCCATTTACCCAGCACTTCATGCTCAGGTTATAATTATGACCGGTATGATTTTCTTTACATGCTATCTTATGCGCTTCGAGTTCGTCAGGAGTTACTAGCATGGGACCGATCACGGTGCTAAAATCTTTGCCCTTGGCCGGCCCTAGGTTTAGCAGCATTTCTTCCATTTGCAGGGTGCGGGCACTCATATCATTCATAATCATAAACCCACCAATATAGTTATCGGCTTCAGCGGCTTTGATGTTTCTTCCTTTCTTACAAATCACAATCGCCACTTCTAATTCAAAATCTAGTTTCTGAAAATGATCGGGCATGCAAACGATATCACCAGGACCTTGTATCGCCTGATGATTGGTAAAATAAAATATAGGATACTGATCAAACTCGGCAATCATATCTACCTTCCGGTTGCGTCGGGCGGCTGCCACATGCTGACGAAAAGCATATCCATCTCGACAACTCGCTGGGTAGGGCACGGGCGCCATTAGGTCGGCTTGCTCATACGAGGCATCGCTGGCATATTTTCCTTCTTTGCATTGCTGGTCAAGCACTTTAGCCTTATCAATTACTCGATCCCAATTCTCCAGAAATGCCTTCATAGTAGTAGGCATACTGCTGTCTATGGTATGTAAATTATATAATTTGTTGTGGTTGAGCAAAGCCAAATGCTCGCTGCCGTGGTGACGGTGAGTTACCAATTTCATGTTCGTGCTTTTAGACCGTAAAAGTACATAGTGCTATCCGATTCCTTTCTTTTTTTTGGCACCGGCTCTCAGTCTTTGATATGGCGGGGTTGCGTCGCACACTTCGGCGACAGGATCATCTTCGGCAGTAGAAGGTAATTTGTATCTGCTTTCTAGAGATCGGTCTTATTTCTTCTTCTTGTAACGCACCAATACATCGGCAAAAACGGGGTGGTGACTGATATCCGCATCGATAAATTTTAAGGAACCCACTTTTTTGGCATTTTCGGTTAATGCCAATTCGAGCTGCAACACAGCATCTTTGGTTTTCCCTTGCGATAATAGGATGGCGGCCCGATAATAAATAAATTCGGTTTTATGTCCGCAGTGCTCTTCTGCAATAGCCAATTGCGATAGGGCTTCTTCGTAGTACTGTATGGTGTATAAGGCTTTAACTAAGGCCTGCCATGTCGACTTAATATCCGGACGCAATTGTACTGCATTCAAATAGCAAATCATAGCTTCTTTGTCGGCATGCAGTTCCATCAAACAATTGCCTAAGGCTAAACAATACGAGGCATTATTTTTATTGATATGCAAAGCAACGGAATAAGCTTTTACTGCTTTTTCCCATTGCAATTCTTTCGAGTAGGTTTCGCCAATCTTATAAAAAATCTGATCGTCTTGTGGATTTAACTGCGAGGCCTTTCGGTAATAGTGACGGGCTTTGGCATATTGTTTCTGCTTGTCCCAGCAATATCCTATGGCTTCTAAAATCACATCTTCGGGCTTAGCGATAGCCAAATGCATTTCAAGTACCTCTATGGCTTTGTCATATTGCTTCAGTTGCATATATGCATCGCCCTGATTACGGTAAGCGTATTCGAATTTATCATCGATGGCTAAACAATATTCGTAAGCATCAATTGCCTTTTCGAATAATTTAATACCCTGATAGGCTACGCCTAAATTGTACCACGCCATGGTATTGAACGGCGTTTCCTCAATAATTTCTTGATGCAGTTGTATGCTGTCTTCGTGCTTGTTGTTGATTTCGGCCCAAAAGCAAATACGCAATAAGGCATCTTCGTTAGTAGGTTCGTAAGTGAGTATGCGCTTAAGGGTTGAATACACTTTGTCGAACTCTTCGAGCTCATCATAAATTTCAGATAACTCGAGTAGGATATCGGTCTTGTCTACGCTATCAAATTTATCGACATTTCTTTCCAATACATTCACAGCTTCGGTAAAGCGATTTTGCTCTACGTAAATATCTGATTGTAAAAAGACAGATTCAATGTTTAAGGGATC
>JBEISB010000192.1:0-3839 GCA_040375635.1 Chitinophagaceae bacterium
GGCTAATTGTAAGACTTCTTTCATGTCATTTACATAATGAAATTTCAAACCTTTGATAAATCCAACTTCAATATCCTGCACATCTTTTTCGTTTTGTGCACAGAGTAATATTTCTTTCATGCCTGCTCGTTTCGCAGCTAGAATTTTTTCCTTAATCCCTCCAACAGGTAAGACTTGTCCGCGTAAAGTAATTTCACCTGTCATGGCTAAAAAGGGTTTGATTTTTTTGCCTTTGATGGCGCTAACCAGAGAACTCATCATGGTAATGCCTGCGCTAGGGCCATCTTTCGGTACGGCTCCTTCGGGTACATGAATATGAAAGCTATGCTGTTCAAAAAAGTTCTCGTCGATGTCTAAATCTTTAGCGTGCGATTGAATATAGGTTAGGGCTGTTGTGGCACTTTCTTTCATTACATTGCCTAAATTTCCCGTTAGCGTAAGTCCGCCCTTGCCCTTACTGATGCTCGTCTCAATAAATAAAATTTCTCCACCAACATAGGTCCATGCTAGTCCTACGGCAACCCCTGGTGGATTTGCGCGCGTGTATAATTCATTCGTGTATCTCGGCTTTCCGAGTACTTCTTCAACGAGTGCGTCATCGATAAGAAAAGAGGTTTGCGTTTCATCTAGTGCAGCTTTCATGGCAAGCTTACGCATAATAGAAGCGATTTGTCTTTCGAGTTCGCGTACGCCACTTTCTCGCGTATAACTTGTAATCAGTTTCGATAAAACGGGTTGCCCTACTTTAATCGAAAAGTCTGTTAGGCCATGCGCTTCTTTTTGTTTGGGGATAAGATGGCGTTTCGCGATTTCAATTTTTTCTTCGACAGCATAACCGGTTAGGTCGATAATTTCTAAACGATCACGCAAGGCAGGTTGGATATCATTCAAACTATTGGCCGTAGCGATAAAGAGAATCTTCGATAAGTCGTATTCGAGTTCGAGGTAGTTATCGTAGAAGGTATTGTTCTGCTCGGGATCTAATATTTCAAGTAGGGCACTGCTAGGGTCTCCACGATGATCGCGACCAATTTTATCAATCTCATCAATAATAAAAACAGGGTTACTCGATTTTACTTTTCGCAACGATTGAATGATACGGCCAGGCATGGCACCGATATAGGTTTTACGATGACCGCGCAATTCACTTTCATCGTGTAAGCCACCCAAACTAAACCGAACATATTTTCGACCAATGGCATTGGCTATCGATTTTCCGAGCGATGTTTTTCCGATACCTGGAGGACCAAAAAAACAAAGGATAGGCGATTTCATATCCCCCTTTAGTTTTAATACGGCAAGGTATTCTAAAATACGGTCTTTGATTTTGTCCATTCCATAATGATCATCATCTAACACCTTGCGCGCATGCTTCATGTCGTAGATATCTTCTGTGAATTCATTCCAAGGAAGGTCGAGAAGTAAATCAAGGTGGTTGTATACCGTTGAATAATCGGGTGTTGAAGGATGCATCCGCTCTAGCTTTTCGATGCCTTTGTTAAACATCTCTTGTGCTGCCTCGCTCCAAATTTTGCCTTCAGCTCTTTTTTGTAAGTCTTTTACTTCCCGATCGTTCGAGTCTCCGCCTAATTCATCTTTAATGGCTTTGAGCTGTTGATTCAGAAAGTAATCGCGTTGTTGTTTATCGAGTTCGCCACGTGTTTTATCGGTAATTTTATTTTTTAGTTCTACATGTTGTAATTCAACTTGTAGCAAGCGAAGTAAATCTTCGGTTCTTTTTTTGAAATCATTTTCGGCGAGTAGGGCTTGTTTATCTTTTGTTTCTGCATTCAGGTTAGAAGCGATAAAATGATTCAGAAAAGAAATGTTTTCAATGTTTTTTAAAACCACGCTAGCTTCTGGAGGCACATTGTTGGATTTGCGCATAATTTGTTCGGCAAAATCACGAACACTTGCTGCCAAGGCGGCAAACTCATCATCGTTGTTGGGAATATGATCTTCGAGATAGGTTACATCTGCTTTGAAGTAGGGTTCCTCTTGTATCCATTCGTTTATGGCAAATCGAATTTGGCCGCGCATAAATACAGTTAGACTGTTATCCGGCATTTTGATTTGGCGGATGATTTGGGCTACTGTTCCAACGGTATGTATGTCTTTGCTTGTTGGATCTTCGTTTTTAGCATCGATTTGTGCAATTACGCCTATATACTTTCCTTGCTTTTCTGCATCTTGCAAGGCAAGAATTGATTTCTCGCGCGATACAGTGATGGGAATTACCACATTGGGGTAAAGCACCATATTTCGTAACGGCAAAATGATTAATTCTTTGGGTAAACGTTTTTTTTCATCATCAGTCATCTCATCTTCTGTGAGCGGCACAATTGGCATGATTTCAATTTCTTCTTCGTTGTTGCCGAAAATTTGGCGCATATTATCCATTATAAAAATCTTTTTTGTCAGTGAATTGTATCAGGCGTGAGCTAAATTACATTTTCGCGCCTAATATCAACCTGTATGCCAAAGCTGAGGATTGAGATAATGGCAGCGATATCCCAATGACTCAATTTGACAGAGATCTATATCAAAAAACGGTATGTAACAAATGGATGGGATGTTGAGACAAAAAAGTTTGCTTACCCATGCGAGTGTTGAATGGCGATATGTGATGAAGCGAACGATAAATAACTAGAAAACTAGTGGTAAAAGAACAAAAAAAGAGAATGTTAATAGCGTAATTTCAGTATATAAGTCCTTGATTTTCATAGATAAGCACTTTTTTTTTTTACTTTTTTTTTTTAATAAAATGGCTTACACGATGGGTGAATATTGGCTTCGCGACTACATATTCTTATTATATTTAATATGTTATTATCTGTGTAAGCGAAAAAAAGGGAAACTTTATTATAAAAAAGAAATAATTAACTCTATATTTGTTGCTACAGTTTAAAGTAACATGGGAAATTTCGATAGATTTTCATCGTCAGAGACAACGAATTACACTAATTCCATAGTGCTTTTGAACCTATTTTGTATGAACAAAAAAGACGCACAATTATCTGTTATCTATCGTGTTTTGCAACACATCGGAATGCAGTGTTCTCAAAGAATGAATCAGTCATTACGGATGTTTTTTTTGTCGATTTTATTTTTATTTATTTCTTGTTTGTCAGCCTATTCGCAATCGGCTAAGTTTATGATGAATTCATTATCGCCAGATTGGAATGGTAAAACAGTTTGTGATGAGGGGGCAGGGTATGACCCAGAGAGTATTACAGCGCCGTCTTTGAATTATATCGGAGCAGACCCTAAAATGCCTTCTTACAACTACTCTTGGGAGCAAAGAGTAAACGGAGGTGCGTGGGTTACTGTTGCAAGTGGTACGGCCAAAATGATGGTGCCATCTTATAATCCACCTGCACTTGTTAATCTTGACGAAAAAGAAGCTGTGTATCAATGGCGACTTAAGGTAGTTGACTTAGCCAATGGGAATCAAAAAGCTGAGTCTGATGTTTATGTATTGAAATTGGTAAGTGGTTTGCGCGGAAGTTATAAAATTACCGAAGGGGCAAATCATCTGTCTGATATTGAATTGACATTGAAAGGCGGCAAAGGCAAACGGTTCATTACCTGGTCAGTGCCGATCCCAAGAAAGATTTTCCGAAAAATCAAGCCACCCAACAGAACCCAAAAGGGTTAGCTGATGGAGACTATCTGCTGAAAGTAGTAGATGAAGGTTGTCATCCATATACCGACAAAATCAAAATAAATCATAAACATTAAAATTTGTAAACTGAAAACACAAAGTAAAAAACGAGAGGAACTCAAAAACGTATTATTAAACAAACAAAACAAGAAAAAATAATCTATTCACTTAAAAC
>JBEISB010000028.1:0-15636 GCA_040375635.1 Chitinophagaceae bacterium
ATGTAGGATCTCTAAAAGATCAAGATCTACGACTTACTGTATCTCACCGTATACTTTCGGTAAAAGATACCTTGCTCACTCCATTGCGTAACGAAGAAAATTCATTGGGACGAACAGAGTATAGTTTTAGTTTTCTGCATGGGTTGATTTCGGGAAATCTTCTCTATGAATTTGGGGTTGGACGGGAACAGAAACGAGAATTCGCCTATGTCGAAGTGCCCATTGGGCAAGGGACTTATGTATGGCGAGATTATAATCAGGATTCGATAAAACAACTCAATGAATTTGAAGTCGCTCTCTTTCCGGATGAGAAATTATATATCAAAGTGTTTACGCCTACCAATCAATATGTAAAGGCTAAATATTCTCAATACAACCAAAGTGTGTCTGTTAATCCCGCCGCCTATCTCGGAACAAATGTGCATAAGGGATGGCGAAAAATGTTATCTGCGCTTTTTGTTCAATCAGCGATTCAACTCAATAATCGTTTTCTCAGCGAACCAGGATTTCGTCAGTATTATCCATTTCTGAACAGAGTCAACGATAGCAGCTTAATCAATAGTGCAGCTTCATGGCAGCATTCTTTGTTTATCAACCGCTTTAGTAATCGCTGGGGGATTGATTATACAAATACCCGAACCCGTAATAAAACGTTGTTGAATTATGGAATCGATACCCGAACCCTCACCGAAGATTTTTTGCGGGGACGAATGAATGTCACGTCTTGGTTGACGTTTTCTATGATTGTGAAACAAGGACAAAAATCTTTTGAATCTTATTTTTTAGAGAATCGAAATTACCAAATCGATTACCATGTGTTAGAACCCGGATATAGCTTGGTAGGGATGCAAAATCGACTTCGTGTGCAAGGAAGTTATCGATATGATTATCGCAAAAATAGAATTGATTTGGGCGGAGAAAAAGCGGTGGCAAAATCTCTCAATGCGGAACTTAAATACAATGTAAAATCCGCAGGACTCACTGGCATGAAACTCACCTATACCCATATTAAATATAATGGTGCTCCTAATACGGGTTTGAGTTATACCATGCTCGATGCTTTACAAAGCGGAACCAATTGGTTGTGGCAGGCAAGTATAAACCGCCGCCTTTCGCAACGCATCGAAATGATGTTAGAATATGAAGGACGTAAATCAGAAGATCGTTCGGTAATTCATACCGGTCGCGCAAGTGTAAGGGCAATCTTCTGATAAATGCTCAAGGCTTTTCGTTACATTTGTTGAGCATTATGCCAATATATCAATTTCAATATCAAGAGTTTCTCGACGAATCATTGTTGCCAATGGAATGGTTGGATTTACTAGAGGCTGCTCGCGCAGGTCTTCGTGATGCTTATGCCCCTTATTCGAAATTTCATGTGTCGGCGAGCATCAGGATGCAAGGGGGTGAAGTACTGAAGGGTGTGAATATCGAAAATGCCTCGTACCCTGTAGGGATATGTGCCGAACGAAGTGCCTTAGCTTCTGCGATTTCGCAATTCCCTAATCAGCGTATCGAAGCCATCGCAATAACCTATGCCTCTGTTGCTGGGCAAGATGATCAGCCTGCCTTTCCTTGCGGAATGTGTCGCCAGTTTATTTCAGAATGCGAAGACAGAAATAAACAGGATATTCCTCTTTTATTGGCCGGTCGTGTCGGTAGGATTGTCATTGTTGATACTGTCAAGCATCTCTTGCCGTTTAGTTTCAGTGGCAATGACCTTGGTGCTGTCCGCTAGTGGTTTCAGGGTCGACTTGTTGTTTTTTACCGTTCGTGCTTGGTCCCAATGATAGATGTCCCGTACAAAAATAATGTGCCCAGTACTGTCCACGGCATTGGTTAGATAGCTTGTATAGACATCTACCTTTCTTTGAAAAGGGATATAGATTGTTTTTCTGCGCTTACAGATCGAGTCGATTTTGTGATACGAATATCGTGTGGTGTCTTGTAGTAAAAAGGTAGCAAATTCTTTGGGATGATGCACACGAATACACCCAGAACTATAGGCACGATAAAACTTCACAAAGTCTTCTCTGTGCGGGGTGTCGTGTAAATAAATCGACCAAGGATTGGGCATGTTGAATTTTACTTCCCCTAAACTACTTCGATCTCCGGGTTCTTGACTTACCCGAAACTGCGTATAATTGTGGGTATTGATAGAAGCGGCATTCACGATTTTCCTATTTTTATCGTAGATACGCAATCCTTTTCTTTGTAAATAAGCTGAACCTTTTTTGGCGATACCGGGTAAAATCTCTTCGCGCATGATAGTAGGTGGAACTGTCCACGGCGGACTCAATACAATATTTCGAAGCGAGGCTTTTAGCAGGGTGGTTGGACGGCTCGGTCGCCCCACCACAACACGCATAGAAAATGAGGTAGTATCATGATCTATGTATTGCAATTCCATACTAGGCACATTAACCCAGATATAAGGCTGAGGAAATTGTTGTGGCATATGTCGCAATCGATCCATGTTCAACGATACAATCCTCATGCGGTCTTGTATAGATAGGTTTACAATAGATCGAGTCGTTGAGTCTAGTTTGCCGGTGCTACGAATTCCATTTCGGTATTGATAAGTTTTCAGGGCTATGGTTAGGGCCTCATTCCACTGTATATCTGTTGTATCGAGCTGCGCATCGATTTCAGATTGCAGTCGTTGGCGTAAACATCGGATTTCGCTGCGTGTTCCATGTGGGTATAAACTATCTGGCTTGGCAGCTAACTTTGTCCATTGTGTTTGTGTAGATAATCGATCGAGTCGTTGATATTCGGCACTAAAGACGGTATAATAGGGATGTTGAGGCCTTAATGATTCGATGCAAGATAAAATTCTATCCTCATGCACGGCTTTACGAAATTGGGTCAGTAAACCAATATTGGAGTCGTTGGGGAGTTTCCAATATTTGAAGGGGGCCACGAGTGTGTCTCTCCCGTATAGAATATCGCTCATTACACTAAATAGGGATATCGATAAACTGAGCTCTGTTTCCATGGCTTGTTTGAGCGACCATTTTTGTTTTCGAAGGGATTGGATTTGCAAATCGATACGAAGCAGATTGTAGTCTTCGGGCTGTAATCCATCGCTGCGAATTGCAGTAAGACTATCCTTATAATGTATAGCCACAGGAAGTAGGCCCTGATCGGAAAACCAAAAAGGGAGATACTCATTTTGTTTATACAAATTACGAATAGAATCAAGGATATTTGGTGATGCCCACTCCGCATAATAAAAAGGAGTATCGGGTTGCTGTAAGGCGGAGCGAAGAAATTGTTGACAAGCCTCGGCATTCATTTCCTGATCGGTTGCGATGGCAGGCTGTACTGTAGAATGTAAGGGTGAGGGATTAGGGGATTGGCAAGACGACAAACCAAAAAGACTCCAACAAAAAATTGAGTATATCAATACCCGGATGATTTTCATACGTTATACAAACCTAATATTTTTTTATCATCATGGGGAGATTGAATTTCGGTAAGAAATAATCATAGGATGAATCTTTACTGAAATTAAACTTTAGTTTTGTCGTGCCGTCTGAGGCCAAAATTTGACATGACTGACAATAACGAAACTAGCCTGAGTGATGCAGAACTACTGCAATTATTTAAGGTAGATTCTAGTCGGGAAAAGGCTTTCTCTTTATTAGTAAAAAAATACCAAGAACGTTTATACTGGCATATTCGTCGTTTGTTAGTGCATCATGAAGATACCAATGATGTATTGCAAAATGTCTTTATCAAAGTATGGAAGCATCTGCACAATTTTCGCGAAGAATCAGGCTTGTACACATGGTTGTATCGTATTGGTACCAACGAAAGTTTAACCTTCCTCGATCAACAAAAAAAGAAGCGATCTTTATCGCTCTCCGATCACGAATCGCCCTTGGCCAACAGCATTCGGGCTCAAAAGGGTTTTGATGCCAATAAACTCGAATGGAAATTACAATTGGCGATTCAATCCCTACCCGAGCGTCAACGAGCCGTTTTTACGCTTCGGTATTATGATGAAATGCCCTACGAACAGATGTCTGCTATATTAGATACCTCGGTCGGTTCCTTAAAGGCATCTTATCACCATGCGGTAAAAAAAGTAGAAGAATTTATTGTTAAAGAAAATTAAACCCACAAGTAGAATCATAGTCAGAGCCCCGCTTTATGAAAAACAATACCCCATTTATCCTGAATGCTGATTCCCCGCAAGGAAGTCTGCCCTTGGCGACAAGGCCGGCCTACCCTTTGCCTGAAGGGTATTTTGAAGGTTTAGCAGAAGACCTGCTTACTCAAATTCATAGAGAAGAGACTGCCGCAAAATGGCCGCAAACCATTCCGTATATCGTACCCGAACATTATTTTAGGGATATGGCTGAAGCGATTTGCGATAAGGCCAAGCAGATACCTACGCAGCAAATGCCTTATCAAGTCCCTCACGATTACTTTGATAGGCTTTCGGATAATATTCAATCGCAAGTGCATCAAACGGGTGCTCTCCATTTGTCATCTCGTCGATCTTGGAAGTCTTTATCGATAGCCGCTAGCCTATTGATTTTACTCGGTATGGCTTGGGGGATTCTGATGAGCGGTAATCTTAACGGCCATTCAGTACCTTCACTTGAGAATCAATTGGCGGCTTTGAGTGATGTAGAAATTGATGGCTACATACAAACACATCGGACTGAAATCGACAGAACGATTAGTTTTGCAGTGCCTACTGTGCAAGAGATAGAGTCTCCACCATGGGATAATGAACTGCTCGAACGTAGTCTAAATGCGGTAAGCGACGAAGAATTGAAAGCCTATTCACTCTAATAATTCAATATAATTTTACAATTTGCATACTATGAAAAAAATATTTCTGTTCGTTCCGATACTGATTGGCCAATTGGCAATAGCTCAACCCCGTGGTGAAAAAGTGGCCAGTATTAAAATTGGTTTTCTTACCGAAAAATTACATCTCGATCCCAAGACGGCCGAGCAATTTTGGCCAATCTATAATCAGTATGATGATGAAATTCGTGGCTTGATTCAGGATAAACGGAACAAAGATGATCAGCGATCAGCTCAAGAGATTCTTGATCAGGAACAAAAAGCCATTGATATCAAACGAAAATATAGTGCACAGTTTCTGAGAGTAATTAATAACGAGCAACTCGCACAATTGTATCAATCCGAGCGTGAGTTTAATATGATGCTAATTCGCAGGATGAATAAAATAGAAAATCGGCAAGAGAAGAAGAACGACAGAGATGAGCAGGGTATGAAGGGCAGACAAATGCATCCGCGAATGGGAGGACGAGGTCTCGAACGATAATTAACATTGCATTAGGGGCAATCGACTATATGGCGTTTTTACATCGTGATAAAATAAAAATGTCCAATTTTCGGTCATGCCTCTACGGGCATATTCCTGACGTTTCTCCATAGCCACCTTTCCATCGTAATCGTATTTTGCTACATAGCGTGTTTTTAATTGGCGCAATTGAGGTGCAACATCCCCTCCAAAGAAAATAGATTCTGATTCGCTATGCAATAAAAACGACATATGGTAAGGACAGTGCCCGCCGTCGGTTTGATAACGAATGTAGTTATGAATTTGTCCTTCAGAGGCTAGCCATTCTATTTGCTGGCAGTTTTTGAGTAGCTCAAAATCATCGGGGATATACGATTTTTTGCCTTTGGTAAGCGCAAAATCAAATTCCAGCTTACTCACATAATATTGGGCATTCGGAAAGCTGAGTTCACGAATGCCTAATGGATTTACATAGCTGATACCCCCTGCATGATCCTTGTGGAGATGACTCATGAGTACCGTATGAATATCAGCAGGCTCTAGTCCGTGCTGTCGTAAATTGGCATGGATCTGCAAGTCTCCATTGGGTAAATGATAACCAAGTCCCGTATCGAATAGAATATTCTTTCCTTTTGCTTTCACCAAAAAGGGTTGAATTTCGACAAGCAAGGAACCCGTGGGCCTATCGGTTAGCACATCCGATTGCGGATCGAAGGGGATGAAAATTTTGTCGTGACCAATAGTGAAAATTCCTTCAGAGAGGGGGATGATTTGTATACTCATGCGTGAACCTGCAAATTAACGTAAAACCATTTGCCTGTCTGCATCAAGTCGAATCAGGATAAAAATAAGTACCGTAAAAATCACTAAGGATGTTCCCCCGTAACTAATTAAGGGCAAAGGAATTCCAATAACAGGCGCTAGACCAATGGTCATACCCACATTAATGGCCAGATGAAAAAATAAAATACCCGAAACGCAATAGGCGTAAATACGGCTAAATTGAGAACGTTGTCGTTCGGCTATTGAAACGATGCGCAACAATAAGACCATGTATATCAGCACCAAAATAGTACTTCCAAAGAATCCAAACTGCTCGCCAATGGTGCAAAAAATAAAATCGGTACGTTGCTCAGGTACCCAATTGTATTGGGTTTGGGTTCCATTTAAAAATCCTTTTCCAAAAAATCCACCCGAGGCAATGGCAATCTTAGACTGGCTCACATTGTACTCTGAGGCATTTTGCTTTTTGGTATCAATACCTTCTCCAATGTATTCTGCCGGTGTTTCTTGACCAATCATGGTGTAAATACGTTGAACCTGATATCCTTTTAAAACATGGGTAAACGCAAAGGGCACCAAGGCCTGCGAAAAAATTACGCCTACCAACCATATACCACCTACTAAAAAAAGGATTTCACGGCTACGTCGTAATTGTCTGCGTGATAGGTATAAAAAAAATACGGCCAACCCTGATAACAGATAAAGCAAAATGGTTTTTGGAATCAGTAAAGTTGCTAGGGTAAGTATGAGTAAGGATACGCCAATCACAATGACAATATTGGGTAGACCTTCGCGATACATAGCTAAAAAAAACGAGAGATACACAAGCGCTAAGCCGGTTTCGTTTTGCAAAATAATAATCAACATGGGCACTATGGCAAAGGCTGCACAAATTACACGATGCTTTAAGGTGGCAAAATTTGTATCTTGTAGGGTAAGAAATTTAGCAATGGTGAGGGCGGTAAATAGTTTCATCAATTCACCGGGCTGAAAGGTGAGAAAGCCCAAGTTTAACCATGAGTGCGAGCCTTTGACACCCTTTCCCAAAGGGGTAAGGGCAAGCAGCAGGAGAAAGAATCCAATCGTATATCCTAAAAACGGAATGGAGGTAAATATTTTACTGTCGAGCATTAAAATGATAAGACCAATGAGTAATGAAACACCAAAAAAGATTATCTGCTTCATGTAATTCTGTTTCATTAAGAAGAACGTGATATCCGTACTGCGGTGCTCTACCGAAAAAATACAAGCAATGCCTATCAAACAAAGCAATAGGTAAATAAACACAACCAGCCAGTCAATGCGTTCTACAAATAATTTTTCTTTAAAGCTCATGGGGCAAATTAATAATGATAAAATTTACGAATCAGGTAACGGGCCGTCAGGGAATCGTGTCGGCGCGACAAACTATCCTTGATGATTAGATCGCGTTTCAAACTATCTTTCGAACGATTTTTTAATAAGTCTTTTTGACGCGCCATTTGTTTGTCGAGCGAGTCGAGAATATAGGTGTAGTTTGGAATAATTTTGGCATCTTTCATTTTTTTGACAAGGTATTGTCGTTTTTCTGAGATGCTGTCTTTTAAATATCGTTCTATCATTAAACTGGCAATAGGTCCGGCCCAGGTGGCTCCATACCCGGCATTTTCAATGCAAACCGCAACGGCAATTTTAGGGTCGCGTCGGGGGGCGAAGGCAACAAACATCGAGTGGTTTTGCAGTTTTACTTTTTGTCCGTTTATCATACGCTCATTCTGGGCGGTACCCGTTTTAGCACAAACCACAACATCGGGCATTTTAGCAATCATTCCGGTTCCTTGGTCTACCACGGCTTGCATGCCGGCAATCACATACTCGAAAGAGGAATCGGCAATATGAGCCACTACTTTTTTCTCTTTGTACTTTTTAAGGAGGGGGTGGTTTGGATCGGCATCGATTGATTTTACAAAATGCGGAATATAGTAATAGCCTTTGTTTGCTAAGATACACATGGAGTTGGCCATTTGCATCGGTGTCATTTCTACCTCTCCTTGCCCCATCCCTAAAATGGCCATATTGCAAGAGTTCCAATTGTCATTATAGGTTCGATTAAAATAATTCGAATCCGGAATATTGCCTCCATTCTCATGCGGAATATCGACACCAATCGGATGCCCTAAACCAAAGCTGGTCATATAATCATGCCAACGCTCCAATCCAATATGCACATTTTCGTATTTACGCGAATCAATGGCAAGTCGAAAAACATGACAAAAATAAGCGTTACAAGAATTAGCAATAGCCAGGGCTAGATTGCTAGCATGTCCATGGCCACTGTGGGTGCAAGCCACTCTTCGTCCACAGGCGTAATAACCGCCCATGCAAGGGTATCCATAATCTGGAGTAATTACACCTTCATCGAGAGCTACCAGGGCTGTTAGGGGTTTAAAGGTAGAGCCGGGAGGGTATTTTGCCTGAATGGCTCGAATAAACAAAGGTTTGGTAGCGTCATTCAACATTTTACTCAAATTAGCCCCTTTGTTAGCCCCGGTTAATAAGGTGGGGTCAAACGAAGGTCCATTCGCAAAGGCAAGAATGCCGCCAGTTTTAGGGTCAATGGCCACGGCACTCCCTAGCTTATTGGCCATCAGTTCTTCGGTAAGTTTTTGCAGGTCAGCATCTAGGTAGAGTTGTAGCGGTTTGCCGGGTGTTGCTGACGAGTCGAGGCGTCCGTCCTTATAAGCACCTTGAATGCGTTGCTTTACATCACGCAACAAATACTGAACGCCAGGTACGCCCTTGAGTACATCTTCGTAATAATTTTCTAGTCCATTGATGCCAATATAATCTCCTTTTTGATAATCAGCGTAGCGGTCACTTTTCAATTGGGTTTCACTAACCTCGTTGATATACCCAAGAATAGTGCCTCCGCACCCGAAGTGATAATTCCGTTCAGCATGTTCTATCAGGTCTATTCCCGAAAAGTCGTATAGGTTTTCTTGTAAGCGCGCCACCGATATAGGCGATAAATTCTTAAACAGCGCCGAAGGTTTTTGCCAACCATTTTTGATGATTACTTTTTTTAATTGAAACCGGAAATCTTCGATAGGAACATTAATCAGTTTGCATAGAAAGAGGGTATCGAAATCGCTAGTTATTTTTTTGGGTTCAACCACAAGGTCATATACGATACTGTTGTTCATCAGTACCTTGTTTTTACGATCGTAAATAATACCTCTGGGAGGGTAAACTTTTTTAATATAAACGGCTTGTCCGAGGGCGGCCTCTTTGTAATTTCCGATATCAAACACTTGTAAAAACAAGAGTCGAATGATAATGAGCAAGGGCAGGGCTATAAAAACAATCTTGATGAAAACACTTCGGTTTTGCGTAAAGTCTGCCATGCTGTATTGGGAATTTCAGTCGCAAAGGTAAACGCCGAAATCAATCGGATTCAAAGAGATATTCACATCTCTTATTAGGAATAAAAACAGGCTATCGGCCAAGAATTGTGATCCCTTTTTTGGGATGTCAGCAGGGGTATAGATTTCATCGGCAGTGGCGATAGCACCATGCATCTGTCGAGCATCTAGGGGCAGTTTTTGATAACGGACAATCTACCCTTTTAGCGTAAAGTAGGGTCCTGAAACCGAATACTGTTCTATTAACATATGTTAATGTTTGTGGAATGTTAATGTATTTCGATAAGTTTGAGGAACCTAAAATTACATAGAATGAAAAGATTCAACAATCACCAAAAATCGGGTCTTCTTGCTACGGCGAGAACCACATTGCTTACCTTCGGTATCTTACTGGGGGTAATTTCTTCGGGCTTTGCGCAGCTCATTACTATTGATAATGGAAGTACATCGGGTAATGCGCCAATGGGGGGCTCTAATTATCATACCTGTGAGTCTATTTACCTTCAATCAGAAATCAATCAGGCGATGTTGATCAACCGCCTAAATTTTAATTGTCAAACCCTTAGTACAGGTTCCAATACCTATACTCTTCAGATCTACATGAAGACCACCACGGCTACTTCTCTGGCAGCAGGCGCATATTCAACAAGTGGATATACATTGGTTTACAATGGGCCAATTACCTTCCCAACAACAGGTTGGTATGGCGTTACCTTAACAACACCATTTAATTACACGAACACGCCCGGTCAGAATTTGCAAATTTTGGTTAACCGTACTGATGGTGTTGTGCATAGCGGTAATATTTTTTACTGTTCAACAGCGCTTACAAATGGCTCGCGTCGCTGGAATGCTACCACCCCAGCTGTGCAAGGCACCTCATCATTATCGGTAACCTCGTTTAGACCTTCTATTAAAATCGGTCAAGTTTATAGCAGTGACGTTGCTGTAAGTAATATTTACACGTTAGGGAAGGTGCCTATCGAATACGGTACCCCTGCTGTTATTAAAGCCAATATCGTAAATGCAGGCTTAACTACCATGAATGGTATCAACGTTACCCTAACGGTAAATGGTGCCAATAGTTTTACCAATACGCAAACCATAACATCATTAGCCGCCGGAGCCTCATCTTTGGTGAGTTTTGCGGCCTATACGCCTACCTCGTTGAGCACGGGGGATGTGATTACAGTAAGCACTAGCGCGCCTGGCGACTTAAATGCGGCTAATGATTCAAAAACCTGGAATCAGGATGTAACGCCCAATGTATATACCTATAAAAATGCTTCCTTAGGAAATAATGGGGGTGTTGGATTTACAGGAGCCACCGGTGATTTTGTGGCCAAGTTTAATTCGCATATCGGAGCCAACTACCCGTATAATATGAACAATCCGCAGATTAATGAGATTAAAGTAGACCTTACCACCTCGGGCTTGACTTATCAATTGGGTATTTGGGATGCCACCGGGGTTAGTGGCACCCCCGGAACGAATTTATGGACCTCACCTGTGCTTACCTCTGCAACCGGAACTTCTTATATTCCGGTTCCGAATGTGAGTGTAAATGGCGATTATTATGTAGGGGTTCGTCAAACCGGAACTACGAATATTGGTTTTGCCTTCCAGTCTGAAAGTCCAATTCGAGCAGGGACCTTTTTCTATACTTCACCAACGGGAGGTACCACTTGGACTGATTTTGCTTCCTCGAATTCGGCATTTCGTTTTGCCATAGAAGTTACGGTGCGCATTCCTGTGCCACCCAACTGCGCGATTAACTATAATCCATCAGACCTGAGTGTCTTGGCGTGTAATAACCCTGTGCTTAGCTGGGGAAGCGGTGGAGGTGCACCAACGGGTTACGATGTTTACTTTAGTACGAATCAAGCCGATGTGGTAAACAGTGTTGCATCAGCCATGGTCGCTAGCAATCAGTCTGGAACCACTTATACACCCAGTGCATTGTCTAGTTATTCTACTTATTATTGGAAGGTTGTTCCGCGTAATGCAGATGGACCGGCAACGGGTTGTGCCGTAGAGTCCTTTACAACCGGGTCATTGCCAGTTTGTTATTGTATGCCAACCTATACAGGTACGCTTTGTACAGCCAGCATTTCTCAGGTAGATTTTAATACGCTGTCTAATAATGCAGCATGTGCGCCTCCTGCCCATGCTATCTATGCACCTGCGGGTAATCTAACCACCAGTGTGCAGCAAGGAGGTAGCTATAATCTTAATGTAACTACCACCGATGCGGCTATTGTTTCTGCTTGGATAGATTACAACCAAAATGGCACTTTTGATGCCGCTGAATGGACCCAGGTTAGTACCTCATCGGTGGCCAATACCCCTTCTACGGTAATCATTCCAATTCCTCTTACCGCGCTTACCGGTAATACCTTAATGCGTGTACGTACTCGTTTAGCAGGAAATGCTAATGGTTCGGGCGATGCTTGTACTTCTTTTGGTTCGGGTTCTTCACAAGATTATGTAATTACCATTACACCGCCAATTCCATGTTCAGGTACCCCCAATCCGGGTAATACGCTGGTAAGTGCAAATAATATTTGTCCGGGTACTACGGTTAACTTTAGTCTTCAAAACCAAACCCAAGGTGTTGGGGTTAGCTATCAGTGGTTTAATAATGCCGGACTCATTGCGGGCGCAACAAGCAATACCTATTCTACAGCGGTTACGCAAGCCGATGATTATTATTGCGAGGTTACTTGTAGCGGGACAACTACACCCTCTAACTTGGTTTCTATCAACATGGCTAGTTTTTTAAACTGCTATTGCATTCCAACTACCACGAATGGTTGCACTGCCGGAGATCATATCACCAATGTAACAGTAAGCACTTTGGTAAACCCAGTTAATAATACTACCGGTGCTTGTTTGGTAAATAGTTTTTCAGATTATACAGGTCTTACACCTGCTCAGGCTTCGCAGGGAGATTTGGTACCTGTTTCCGTATCTGTAAATAATGGCGGAACCGAGTATGCCGCCGGCTGGATTGATTATAATCAAAATGGTATTTTTGATGCCAGCGAATATATTACCCTTACCGATGCAGATGGAGTAGCCCCTTGGGTTTACACCGGTGTTGCCAGCATACCCGTCAATGCGGTAACGGGTATTACGCGTATGCGTTTTCGTTCGAGCTATGCTACAGTCATTGCCGCAGACTCGGCTTGTGCAACCTATAGTTATGGCGAAACCGAAGATTATCTCATCGATATTCAGGCAGCCGTATTATGTTCGGGTACGCCCAATCCAGGTGCTACTTTGGCCAGTACAAACAATCCTTGCTCGGGACAAACCGTGAATTATAGTTTACAAAATGTAACAACGGGTAGTAATGTGAGTTATCAGTGGTATAATAACAGCGGTGCTGTGACTGGTGCTACTAGTGCTTTTTATAATCAAGTAGCTGCTGGTCCGGATAATGTGTATTGTGCGGTTACTTGTCCTCTAGCTTCCCCAACTACAGGTACTTCTGTTTCTGTTAGTACCAGTATGGCTAGCTTTATCAATTGCTATTGTGCGCCAACCAATGCAGGCGGGGCATGTATTACGAATGTTAGTATCGATGTTCTGAATCAAACGTCATTGGGATGTAGCGGTGTTAGTAATTATAATCCAATCGATCCCTTGGTCAGCGTTCCGGGTTTGATACAAGGTAATGCTTACACTTTCTCTCTTACTACCGATGCGGCAGCGATTGCTTCGGTTTGGATAGATTATAATCAGAACGGTTTGTTTGAGGCTTCAGAATGGCAACAAGTATATACCAATGCCACTACAGGTAGTATTACCATCAACATTCCACTTACTGCTCTCACAGGACTCACAGGCATGCGTGTTAGAAGTCGCTTGGCTGGTAATATTAACGGGGCCAATGATGCTTGTTTGACTATGGGCTCTGGAGAAACGGAAGATTATGCGGTGAATATTTTGCCGCTGGTAACCAATACTACCCTCAATCTCACTTGCTTTATACAGGGGTATTGGACAGGCAGCAGCATGTCGCCAACTTTATTTTTACAAGGAGAACCGACTACAGCCAATGCCTGCGATTCTATCGATGTAGAACTGCGCAGCGATACAGCTCCTTTTGGGGTTGATGCAACAGTGCGCGCTGTATTGAATCAAAATGGAACGGCTACCTGTGTATTTCCAGCTATGACAGGTAATAAATACATTGTTGTAAAACATCGTAGTGCATTGCAAACCTGGTCGGCAAATCCGGTGGCTATGTCGGCTACTGTTAATTATGATTTTTCGGATGCAGATACCAAAGCGTATGGTTCTAATATGATACAGGTTTCGACTTCACCGGTTGTTTGGGCCATATTTAGTGGTGATGTAATCGTAGATGAAAATATGGACTTGCTCGATTTAGGTGCTGTGGAATCAGAGATATCAAACTTTGGTTATGGTTATCTCAATACAGACCTAAACGGCGATGGGAATGTAGACTTATTAGATAGTCCGATGTTAGAGAGTAATATCTCAGGATTTATTTACTCAGTGCATCCTTAAAAATTTATCTCTCATATAGATAAGCCCGGATAGATTCCGGGCTTATTTTTTTATCGTTGTTGATTTGATGATGCCTGTTTCTAAGATACGGATAGGTGTGTATTAAAAAACTTCTTGAAAAAGTAGGCTGAAAAGACTTTCGTTTTAGCTGAATATTGTAATATTGCCTTCCTTTTGCAAGAGGCCCAGATGGCGGAATTGGTAGACGCGCTAGACTCAAAATCTTGTTCTCGCAAGGGAGTGCAGGTTCGATTCCTGTTCTGGGCACGAATTACAGCCGATCTTTATGGTCGGCTTTTTCTTTACCCTAATATTATACCTACCGTTCGTCTCCGCAGCGTCTCTCCCTCTTCGAAGGCTGTGCCTTCGCAAGCCCTATGTTCTTCAGAGGGTTGCCTTGCCCCTCTATTAAAACTTCTTTTTATTGCGTTATCAATAACTCCCTCTTCGAAGGATGTGCCTTCGTAAGCCCTATGTTCTTTAGAGGGTTACCCTGTCCCTGAATTACATAAAAGGGTAACAATTAGTTGCAGTATTTTATTTTTTATTTACTTTAGCTAATCCTAACAATGACTATATGAAAAAGATTTTCTTATTTTTCAGCTTTTGCTTACTGCATTTTATTTCGCTAGCCCAAGTCCCACAAGGTATTCCCTATCAAAGTGTCGTGAGAAATGGTATCGGTGCTTTACTCACTAATCATCCAGTTAGCATGAGATTCAGTATCCATGACAGTACCATGCAGGGAACGATTGTGTACCAGGAAACACATAACACTGCTACCTCTAATGGAGGAATGGTAATTCTCAACATAGGACAGGGAACTCCCGCAACCGGAATATTCTCTGCTATCAATTGGGGCGTAAATGCTAAGTTTATGCAAGTGGAATTGGATACCACAACAACAGGGAATAATTATGTTGATTTGGGGACACAAGCTTTGATGAGTGTGCCGTATGCCTTATATGCTGCCACTTCGGGTAATGCTCAAGTGGGGCCGCAAGGCGCTACCGGTGCCAATGGCGTAAGTGTTGCAAGCAGTACAATCACTAACGATAGTTTATATTTAATCTTAAGCAATGGGCAAACACTCAATGCCGGCTATGTAAGAGGCCCCCAAGGCATACAAGGCGTGGCTGGAAATACAGGAGCAACAGGACCTCAGGGAGCATTAGGTGCGCAAGGAGCTACCGGTCCACAAGGACCTATTGGATTAACGGGAGTAACCGGTGCGCAAGGTCCGGCTGGCACAAACGGTGTAAGCATAACCACAACTTCAGTTATTGGTGACAGTTTATTTATTGCATTAAGCAACGGGCAAACACTCAATGCCGGCTATGTAAGAGGACCACAAGGCATACAAGGCGTGGCTGGAAATACAGGAGCAACAGGACCTCAGGGACCAATTGGATTGACAGGTTCAACCGGCCCACAAGGCCCAGCTGGCACAAACGGTGTTAGTGTTACTTCATCAAATGTGATTGGCGATAGTTTATATATCAATTTAAGCAGTGGTCAAATCTTGAACGCTGGTCATGTTACTGGTGCAATGGGTCCTCAAGGACCTATTGGGTTAACAGGAGCTACGGGTGCACAAGGTCCAATAGGTTTGACAGGTGCAAC
>JBEISB010000234.1:0-2648 GCA_040375635.1 Chitinophagaceae bacterium
ATCGACCACGGAAAAAGCACCTTGGCCGACCGACTGCTCGAACATACCAAAACCATCTCAGACCGAAACATGACCAACCAGGTTTTGGATGATATGGATTTAGAGAGAGAGAAAGGAATCACGATTAAAAGTCATGCCATTCAAATTAATCTCCCCTACAAAGGAGAAAATTATATCTTGAATTTGATCGACACGCCCGGTCATGTTGATTTTAGTTACGAGGTGAGTCGCGCCTTAGCTGCCTGTGAAGGCGCTCTCTTATTGGTTGATGCCTCTCAAGGGATCCAAGCGCAAACTATCTCCAATCTGTATTTAGCCATTGGCAACGATTTAGAAATCATTCCGGTGATTAATAAAATAGATATGGAAGGTGCTATGATTCCGGAAGTAAAAGACCAAATTATTGAACTGATTGGCTGTAAGGAAGAAGAAATCTTATTGGCCAGCGGAAAAAGTGGTATTGGTATCGAAGAAATTTTGGCGGCTATCATCGAGCGAATACCAGCCCCCAAAGGCAATGCCGATGAGCCTCTGCAAGCGCTCATATTTGATAGTGTTTTTAACTCCTTTCGCGGAATCATTATTTACTTCCGCATCTTCAACGGGGTGTTAAAGAAAGGCGACAAAGTAAAATTCTTTAATTCGGGGCAAGAATATTTTGCTGATGAAGTCGGTATTTTAAAATTAGGCATGGAGGTGAAACCTGAAGTGCGAGCCGGAGATGTGGGTTATTTGATTACCGGTATCAAAAATGCCAAAGAGGTAAAGGTGGGTGATACCTTAACCCTGGCGCAAAACCCTTGTCTTGAAGGCATTCAAGGGTTCGAGGATGTGAAGCCAATGGTATTTGCCGGCATTTTTCCGGTCAACACCGATGAGTTTGAAGAACTCCGCGATTGCATGGAAAAATTGCAATTAAATGATGCCTCACTAACCTTCGAACTCGAGACCTCTCAGGCCCTCGGCTTTGGATTCCGATGCGGGTTTCTGGGATTGCTTCATATGGAAATTATCCAAGAGCGACTTGAAAGAGAATTTAATCAATCGGTTATCACCACCGTTCCGAATGTTAGTTTTATAGCCCATACCACCAAGCAGGAGGTTATTCAGGTAAATAATCCTTCAGAAATGCCCGACCCCAGTCGCATCGATCATATCGAAGAACCTTATATTAAAGCGCAAATCATTACCAAACCCGATTATATCGGCAATATCATGACGCTTTGCATCGGGAAACGAGGGATGTTGGTACATCAAGGATATCTTTCACCGAGTCGTGTAGAATTGATTTTCGAAATGCCGCTCACCGAAATTGTGTTCGACTTTTATGATAAATTAAAAAGTCAAACCCGAGGTTATGCTTCGTTTGACTATACCCCTATCGGATTGCGTGATGCGGACATTGTGAAAATGGACATCCTATTGAATGGAGATAAGGTAGATGCCTTGAGTGCCTTGATACATCGGTCGAGAGCGCAAGATTTTGGCCGGAAATTATGTGAGAAATTAAAAGAGCTTTTACCGCGTCAACAGTTTATGATTGCCATTCAAGCGGCTATCGGGGCTAAAATCGTTTCTCGCGAAACCGTTTCGGCCATGCGTAAGGATGTAACGGCCAAGTGTTATGGTGGGGATATCAGCCGGAAAAGAAAGTTATTAGAAAAACAAAAAGAAGGAAAGAAAAGAATGCGACAAATCGGAAATGTAGAGGTGCCGCAAGAAGCCTTCTTGGCTGTGCTTAAGCTCGACGATTGATCATAAATTTATCGAGCATTGACAGTCCACAATCTTGGTCTGTTTCCATTTAATTCTCTATATTCGCATCAAAATATATAATATGAAAAAAGTAAGAAACATCTTAGTAGCATCCCTACTTACCTTAGGGACATTTTCAAGTGTGGTTTTCACATCGTGCGAACAAGACAAATGTAAAGACATCGTATGCGCTCATGGAGGTACTTGTACCGACGGAACATGTGCCTGCCCTTCTGGATATGAAGGAACGCTATGCGAAACGCTCTCTCGTGATAAATATGTGGGTGTGTACAACGGCAATGAAACTTGTACAATCGGTTCTGATACCTATTCAATCACTTGCTCTGCCAATAGCGATGACACAAAATTCAACATCCAAAACTTATATAACAACTCTCCTTCTCTTACCGCTATCGCTTCTGCTTCGGGAAATGCATTCAGCATCCCGTCTCAAACCGTTGGCGCTGGAATCACTGCATTAGGTTCAGGTACAATTACTGGCAATACAATCACTATAACGTATACGCTTGATGATGGTACGAATGTAAACACATGCACATATGTAGGTAGCAAATAATAGCTATCCTGCCAACTATATACAGAGGCTGTCTCATCGAGACAGCCTCTGTTTTTTTATAACGCAGTCTAATAAAAATTCTTTAGTCAAATGTTTTCGTCATTACGCTAGATTAATAATACCAATGTCGTCCTATCTCTGTACACACTACTTTTTAATCAACCTATTTAAGAGTTATCTGAGAACTTGACAAAATATTCAAGAGAATAAAATGAATTGTATTGTATGAATTGGATAGTCCCAAAAACAAGAAGGCTGCCCTTTTGGGACAGCCTCTTCGTGAAAATTATGTGAGTGGGTTCGATTATTTATTACC
>JBEISB010000030.1:0-15364 GCA_040375635.1 Chitinophagaceae bacterium
ATAAGGCTTACGAAGGCATAGCCTTCGAAGAGGGAGATTTTAGTATACCCATTTTCAGCGTGAGTGATAGTAGTGAAAAGCCCGCAGCGAGGCACGAGCGAGGACTTGTAACGAATAGCACGACCCGAAGGGGCACGCCCAAACATGATATCGAAAATCATAGGAGATTGATTAGATGGATGCCGCAGAGATAGCGGCTCTTTTTTTACTTATATGTATGCGAGATACAATCCACATTATCAAACAAGCGCCGAGCAAAGCCATGGCCATATCTTTTTGGGCGTCCCAAATATCGCCTTGGGTGCCGACATATGTTTTTTCGCAATTGGGCATGAGTACCCCACCAATAAACCACTCTATCAATTCGAAAAAGGCGCTGAGTGACAAGATAATTTCGATGGGCATAATGTATTGTCGCCATCCATCTACCTTAAATTTTTGTTTGATGATATCTTGTAAGGGAAAGGCGATGAGAAATCCGAAACTGAAGTGTACCATTCGGTCGTACGGATTACGTAAAAGATGAAAAGTATCTTGCAACCAAATGCCAAAGGGAACACTGGCGTATGCATATTGCGAACCAATGACGTGTAAGGTTGCAAAGGTAAAGAGGAAATAATAGGTAGCTCTTTGTAAGCCCCACGCAGAAAGTATAAATACAACCATTGGGGTTAATAGTATTACCAGTAAATTTTCGATGAGCCAATTGGTTCTGTCGCTGGTAAATAAAAACGTAAATACCCACAACAAAAAAAAGACACCCACTAAACGAATTAGAAAAGTGTTGGGCCGATGAATGCGTGAGGAAAGCTGGATTAGGTTTTGCATACTACTGTTTTTAGTAGCACAAACCTAGGTCACAGGATAAGGAGTGAGAATGATATAGGTTAAGAAAGAGGGAAGGTAGTGACTGAGTGCCGTGGATTTACTTGTTGCTGAAAACCTTGTATCCGCGACTAGCGCATCAAGCTTACATTTCCGGTAAACTCTTTTTTAAGTCCGTTGCGGAACTGCGCATTGATTATATATACATATACGCCGACAGGTTGTTCTATGCCATTCCATTTGCCGTCCCAACCTCTGCCATCTGTAGTGGCGGTACTGAAAATATTTTCGCCCCAACGATTATACAAGGTCATAGTTAAGGAAACAATACCGCTGCTCAATAATTCGCGTGGAATGAAATAATCGTTCAGTCCATCTCCGTTTGGCGAAAATGAATTCGGGATATTCATATAGCAATCGCGTTTGATCCAAATGCTGTCGCTGGTTTTGCAGGCACCGAATACACTCGAAGCTTGTACCCAATAATAACCGGCTTTGTTTACTGAAATAGAGTTGCTGTTTTGTCCTGTACTCCAGGTATAAATGCCAGCCGGATTCGCCAGGTTGCTTAGTAAGATACTGCCGGTAATGCCTTCACAGATCGAAGTGTCGGGACCTAAGTCTACTTCCGGATAACTCTCGATGGTTATGGATTGACTGTAAACCGCATCCGCACATTTAGCATTGCGACCCGTTAGTGTGACGTTATAAATATTCGGGGTTTCATAAGTATGCATGGGGTTATGTATATTATCTAACAACTTGCCATCCTGAAAATCCCAGGTAATAGATTCGGTCATATCATTGATGCTATCTGTAAAAAAAATGGGTTGACCAACGCATAGCAGTGAATCACTTATATGAAAGCTCACATAAGGTGCATCTAAAATTAAAACTTGGTGAGTGGCAGTATCCGAGCAGCCGATGGTATCGGTAACCACTAAGCTAATGGTATAGGTTCCTGCTGTGCTGTAGATATGGTTATTGGTATTGTTTACAGTTCCATCGCCCCAATCCCACGAATAGGTGGTTGGTCCTGATGTTGTTGAGTTATTTACAGCAATTACAACAGCATTCACACAAAAGGTGTCGGCAACGCCAAAGTTAGCCACGAGCGGGTGCAGGGTATTAACAGTAAACGTGGTGGAGTCTTTGCAACCATTTCTTTCAGTAATGAGTTTTACGTTGTATACCCCTTGGGCAACATAAATATGGGATGTGTCTTTGCTCGATGAGCCGCTTCCATCACCGAAACTCCATTGATATGAACTGGGTATTGTGCCAGCTCCATTATTAGCGAAAAAGTCGATGGTGTCTTGTGCGCATCCAAAATGATTTACCGTTTGAATGCTAGGCGTAAGGTTAACGGTCTTAATGTATACGCTATCACTCACGGTGCAGATTTCGCGGAAAGAGATATCATCTATGGCAAAATCGTTACCGCTTACGGCTGTGGCTTGATCGGTGATGCAGATAGAGATGGTGGTATTGGTGCCGCTAAACCAAGTGGCATGAAATTGTGTCCAGCTGCCAGTGCTTGTAGGAAGGGCCAACGGTGTTCCCGTTAAGATGCCGTTGATAGAAAACTGTAGAATAGCCGGATTACTTGCCACACAGGTAGCGCCCCAAGCGGAGAAGTCGTACCAAGTGTTGGGATTTACATTAATGGTTTCGCACCAGATGTTTACGTTAGCGATACTCGCTCCATTCACAACCATCATGTTACCCGTTCCGGTGGTATGATCGCCAAAGCTAGCAAAATTGATATGGGTATTGTTGGGGTTGGTAGCAATAGCAAATTGTCCTTCGAGAGATAACAAGCCATACGCACCGCCGGTTCCGTATACGTATGATGAACTAAAGAGGGTATTGCCCTGACTAAAGTCGCCGTTTGGGATTAAATTGGTTGGGGTTACTGCCTGCACCGTTAATACATAAATGGTGCTAGCCGTACCTATAGTGGCGATAGGGTTGAGGATATTGGGATTGGACAAACCGGTTGCCGGTGTCCAGGTGGTATCGAGATAATACGGAACCCCACCTGTTGCGAACAAAGAGGGATTTAAGGATACGGTAGAATTCTTGCAAGCCAAAAGGGTATCGGGCAGGTTACTAATGCTGATATTGCATTGAGCCTTCAGGGTATTGCAAAGGCTCAGCATGCAGAAGCAGAATAATACCGACAGATATAGCGAACGACTTCTCATGAGAAATTCTATTTGAGCGGAAAGGTACGGAGATTCGGTACAAAATGCCGAGCATTTCCATCGATGACAATTAGACCAAGTCGAATTGCGACTGCTATTCGTTAGGGCTTCAGGTAGAGATCGAAGTAATCGCTAATCTTCTGCATCAGATGCACTCTATCTTTCCCTCTTACATTATGCGGATGTCCAGGGTACACGAAGTAATCGATTTGTACCCCTTCATCAACACATTTCTTGGTAAACTTCAGGCTATGTTCCCAAACCACCACATCGTCGTCGGTGCCATGAATCAACATCAGCTTCCCTTTCAGGTTGTTTACTTTGTCGAGCAATAGATTGGTTTTGTAGCCTTCGGGATTTTGCTCTGGCGAGTCCATATACCTCTCGGTATACATAATTTCGTACATGCTCCAGTCGAGTACAGGTCCGCCGGCCACGGCACAGCTAAACACACCCGGATGACGAAGCATCAGCGAGGTAGTCATAAAGCCACCAAAACTCCATCCATGCACGCCCATGCGGTTGCTGTCGATTTGAGGAATCGATTTCAAGTATTTTACACCGGCCAGTTGGTCTTCCATTTCGATGGTGCCCAAGCGACGATGGGTAATACTCTCGAAAGCAAAGCCACGGTTGCTGCTGCCTCGGCCATCCATCACAAATACAAAATAGCCGCGCTGTGCCATATAGTCGTACCACAGATTGCCACTAAACGGAAAGGCATCTTTATTCAGTTGCACATGCGGACCATTATACAAGTATACGATAACTGGATATTTTTTTGAAGGAGAAAAATTACTAGGATAAATGAGTTTGCCATACAAAGGAGTATTGTCATCGGCGGTAATAGTTACCGATTCTACGCGGGCCGTATTGTAATTTTCTAAAGGATTGAATGCGGTAAAAATTCGTTTCTCATGTCCGTCGTTTAGATTGATTACCTCAATATTTCGGGGGGTATTTGCATTTGTATAGGCATCAATTACAAATTTACCCGAAGCACTGAGTTGAGCTGTATGGATTCCGGCGGTGGTAGAAATCGTGCGAATGTTTTTGGTATCCAGATTCACTGCATAGATGTTCTTTTGCATCGCGCCATCTTTTGTTCCTGTAAAGACGAGTTCGTTGCTTTCTCGCGCATAGCCTAATAATTCATTCACTAGCCAATTGCCCGAGGTGATGGGTACTAAAGGATTATCTCCTTGCGATAAGTACAAATGCATAAAACCATCGCGCTGGCTCCACCATATAAACTGATCGGGATTGTTGTTCAAGAAGTATAAGGGATGTTGTGGTTCCACATACTTATCGTTGGTTTCTTCGTAGAGTGTCTTTATTAATTGTCCGGTTTGCGCATCGTAGCGATTTACATATAAATGATTTTGATCGCGATTGAGGAGGGATACATAAATATATTGTTCGTCGGGGCTCCAAGTCACGGTAGTTAGATAATGATCTTTTTTCTCTCCTGTTTGCAGATAAATCGTATTGCCGGTTTCGCAGTTATAGACACCTAAGGTTACCTGGTGCGAGGTGCGTCCGGCAAAGGGATATCGAATATTTTTTACAGTGGCCGGTACCTCATTCCAATTCACCACCGGATAGCTTTCTACCATATGCTGATCCATTCTGTAAAAGGCAACATAATTTCCTTTGGGCGACCAGAATGTGCCTTTGTCGATACCAAATTCATCGCGGTGCACGGGTTTGCCGTACACAATGTCTTCGCTGCCATCGCGAGTAACTTTTACAAAGCCATTGCCATTGTACTGCACAAATAAATTACTAGCCGAGAGATAGGACACACTCATGTTATTTGTATCGATAAAAATATTTTCTGCATTTGCTGGTAGCTTGGCTATCGATTCTAAAAAAACAGAATCCTGCGAGTAACAGGTGGCTTCCCAAATTGTATTTTCTTGCTGAAAATAAAATCGATGGTCGTTGAGGTAGTTTAGCGTTGGAAAGCTTTTTAAAGCAGTTCCCTTTTTGGCTACTATGGCTTTGTTGAGGGCGGCAAGGGTAAGTAATGTATCGGCGCTAAAGGTGTTGGCATAGTTGCGTTGTATACAGTTTTGTGTTTCATTATTCACTACAAAAGCATAGGCATCAGAGGGGCCCATCCATTGCAATTGCTTTACATTTTTAACGGCGAGGGTGGTTGTGAGTCCATTTATTGCTTCGACAAGCGTAAAGTTTTTTTTCTGGGCTATGCTTTGCACGCCAACAAAGAGGATCAGGATCCAGAGGATATGTTTCATGATATTAGGATTCAAATTGAAGTAATTGTTCAAACAAAATTTCGTATTCACTTTGTAGCTTTTCGGTTTGGGTACTGATTTGCTTATATCGACTTTCGGTTTGTTGAAATAAATTCTTGTCGGCATAGGTATCTGGCAGCGACAATAGATGTTCTAGTTTTTCTTTTTCGGTTTTTAGCTGGGCTAATTCTTCTTCGAGCTTGCTAAACTTATTACGAATTCGCTTTTCTTCTTTCTGCTTTTCTTTAAACTCGCTGGTATTGGGTTTAGGTCCGGTATGGTTTACAACGGGTGCGGGCTCATTTATTTTAGGTTGTGCTTCGGCAACTGCAGCTGCTTTGGGGGCGACATCTTTTGCTTTTGAGCCTTCTTTTTCTTTTCGTTTCTTATATTCTTCCCATTCCAGATAATGTCCGTCGAAGATTTTAATTTGTCCATCTTCGATTTCCCAAATTCGGTTCGCGGTATTCTGAATAAAATATCGGTCGTGCGAAACCAAAACAAAGGTGCCTTCGTAATGATTGAGGGCTTGGATAAGCATATTTACCGAACTTAAGTCGAGGTGATTGGTAGGCTCATCGAGCAAGAGATAATTACCCTTTCCAAGTATAGTTTTAGCCAATGCCACACGAGCTTTTTCGCCACCCGATAGTATTTTAATCTTCTTATAGATATCATCGCCTTTAAATAAAAAGCAACCTAATAGTTCGCGCAGTTCTTGTTCGGTTTTTTCGCTACCGCAGATTTTGAGTTCGCTCAAGATATCGTTCTCCATCGACAGGGCTTCGAGTTGATGCTGGGCATAAAAGGAAATATCGGCATTATGGCCAAGGGTGATATTTCCTTCGGCGCTTTCCATGCCTGAGAGCAATCGCAAAACAGTAGACTTTCCCTTTCCGTTGGCGCCAATTAAGGCTATTTTATCACCACGGTTTACTTCGGCATGGGCGTGATTCAAGATGCGGATATCGCCGTAACTTTTGGAAACATCTTCGAAGGTATTTAAAACACGACCGGGTTGTTTGCCTACCGTAAATCGAATTTTTAATTTAGAAGTCTCTACAATCGGCGCTTCAATTCGGTCTAGACGATCGAGTTTTTTTATCATGCTTTGGGCTTGCTTGGCCTTAGTGGCTTTGGCCCGAAAGCGCTCGATAAATCGTTCTTGTTGATTGATAAAGTCTTGTTGATTTTCGTATTCGCGCATCTGCATTTCGGTGCGGATCTCTTTTTCTTGTTCGTAAAAAGAGTAATTGCCTCCGTAATGATTGAGGGTTTGTTGCGATACTTCTACAATTTTGCTTACCATCCGATCTAGAAAATACCGATCGTGTGAAACAATGATGACGGTGCCCGGATAATTACTTAAATATTTCTCTATCCATTCGATAGAAGGAAGATCGAGGTGATTGGTAGGCTCATCGAGCAACAAGATATCGGGGTTTTGCAATATCATTTTAGCCAGCAATACCCGCATCCGCCATCCACCCGAAAATTCACGAAAGGAGCGATCGAGGTCTACGGTTTTAAAGCCAAGACCTTCTAAAACTTCGGCCGATTTATAATCCATCTCATAACCACCGGCAATTTCAAATTCATGATGCAGGTGAGCCAGGTCGTTCATCTTTTCTTCGTTAGTGTGGGCCGAAGGATCTTGTTCGAGTTTTTCAATTTCTTCGCGTATCTGCAAGGCTCGTTCGTAAGCCCCCATAGCCACTTTCAGAATACTATCGCTTGTATCTAAGCTTTGCAGATCTTGATGAAAGTAACCAATACTTAGGGTTTTGCTTCTACTAACTTGTCCGCCCGTTACCGAATATTCTCCAATCAGAATTTTTAACAGCGTCGACTTCCCAGCCCCATTGGCGCCGATTAATCCGATGCGTTCGTTCAGATAAATATGCCACGAGGCATTGTCGAGTAAGGTGCGGGCTCCGAATTCGAAGCGTATGTTGTTGAGGGCTAAGAGCATAATGCGGCAAACTGCAAAAATGCTCGATTTTGCATAGAGTTTCGCTTCTTTTTTTGAGTATTTTTTGGAAAGGGGTAGGTGTTGGGTTTGGGTGATTCATTTTAGGCCTTTCTAATTCCGTTGCTGTTGGCATATACTTATCTAAAGTTCGGCGCTCCTTTCTCTGTGTAAATCATTGCCTGTGGTTGATGCATGCAAAGGAATTGACTTACCTTGCGGTTTCATTTTCTACTCCATGCGCATTCTACTTTTTATTTCTTGGATTTGTTTGTCATTCCTTTCGCTTTCTGCCACAGCGCAATCCACCAAGGTTACCATCAGTGGTTATATCCGTGATATCAATAGTGGCGAAAATTTGCCGGCAGCCTCAGTGGGTATTACCGAACTGAAGCGAGGGGTAAACTCCAATAGCTATGGGTTTTATTCGATTTCGGTTCCGAAGGGGATATATACTTGTAAGGTAAGCTATCTCGGATACGAAACCCAATTGCTTTCGATCAATGCCGATAAAGACCAGAAGTTGAATATTGAGATGCAACCCAAATCGACGGTAAAAAAAGAGGTGGTAGTTAAAGACAAGCGTAAAGATGAGAATGTAAAAAGCACCGAAATGGGCATGCATCAATTGTCGATGGAGAATGTTAAGAAGTTGCCCGTGATCATGGGGGAAGTGGATGTGTTGAAGTCGCTGCAATTATTGCCCGGTGTGAGCTCGGCTGGCGAAGGACAAAGTGGATTTTATGTTCGCGGTGGTGGGCCCGATCAAAACATGATTTTATTAGATGATGCTGTGGTGTACAATACGGGTCACTTGTTTGGATTTTTCTCTGTGTTTAATGGAGACGCCATCAAAAATGTTACCTTAATCAAAGGGGCAGCACCGGCTAATTATGGGGGACGATTATCTTCTGTTGTTGATATCAGTATGAAGGAGGGTAACAATCGTAACTATCAGGTAGAAGGAGGTGTCGGTTTAATTGCTTCTCGCTTATCCATCCAAGGTCCCATCAAAAAAAATAAATCTTCATTCATGGTTAGCGCTCGTCGTACGTATATCGATGCGCTGGTAAAACCCTTTGCTAAGAAAGGGACAGCCTTAGACGGTTCGGGGTATTATTTCTACGACTTAAATGCGAAGATGAATTATATACTGGGTGCTAAAGATAGGCTATACCTAAGCGGCTATGTTGGTAAGGATGTTTTTCAATTTCAAAATAGCGAGAGAACCTTTAGTGCCAATGTGCCTTGGGGAAATAAAACAGCGACGCTTCGTTGGAACCACGAGTTTACCAATAAGTTGTTTATGAATACCACACTCATGTATAATGATTATAATTTTACTTTCGGGGGTAAGCAGCAGAGTTTTCAAGTGAAGTTTTTTTCGGGTATCAAAGATTGGAGTGGCAAGTTTGATATCGATTATTATAGCAAGTTCAATCATAATTTCAAATTCGGGGGCGCGTATACTTGGCACACATTTACACCGAGTACGGTGTCTGGTAGTGTTGGTACGATTGAGCTATCACCCGACCAATCTTTTCAAAAGTATGCCCATGAATATGGTGTATATGGTCTTGATGAATTTGATTTAGGGAAGCATCTTAAAATTAACGCTGGGCTTCGTTACTCTGGGTTTCTGCAAGCAGGACCTTATACCCGATATACCTTTGATGCAAACGATAACAAAGTGGATAGCACGTCATACAGCGCCGGACAAATTGCCAAGTCGTATGGTGGTTTTGAGCCTCGCTTGAATATCCGTTACGAATTGGGCGAAAATTCATCCTTAAAAGCCAGCGCAGCTAAAACCTATCAGTATTTACATCTGGTAACGAATAATGGCTCTACGTTGCCAACCGATGTATGGAGTCCGAGCAGTTATTTTGTTCGTCCGCAAATGGCCTGGCAATATAGTGTAGGATACTTCCGCAATTTCTTTAAAAATAAAGTAGAAACCTCTGTTGAATTATATTACAAAGACATGCACAATCTGGTCGAGTTTCGAGAAGGCTATACACCGTCATCCTTGCGTGATGTAGATTATGATTTTGTCTTTGGTAATGGACATGCTTATGGCGCCGAATTTTTTATCAATAAAACCAGGGGTAAGTGGACAGGCTGGGTTGCCTATACCTTAGCGTGGACACGACGTAATTTTGCGGCACTCAACCAAGGAGAGTCCTATTTAGCGAAGTACGATCAGCGGCACAATATCTCTGTTACCAATACCTATGAGATTAATAAAAAATGGACAACCTCTATGGTGTTTGTGTATGGTTCGGGGAATCGAATTTCGTTGCCAACGAGCTTGTATGTAGTAGACAATACCTTATTGCAGAACTACGATAAACTCAATAATTATCGTTTGCCGGCTTATCATCGTTTAGATATCGCCGCTATTTATACGCCGCATCCCGATTCGAAGAAAAAATGGAAAGGAAGTTGGACGTTCTCCATCTATAATGTTTATAACAGAGCGAACCCTTACCTCATGTATCTAGATATGCAGGGCGGACTCGGTTCGGGTGTGAATCTTAGTGTAAAGCAGGTTTCAATCTTTCCGGTATTGCCAAGTGTTACGTATAATTTTACGTTTAAATAAAGCACAAGCAGAAAGTAGCTTTCAATAAAAACTAATTAAAATTGCACTTCCTTTTCGAGTCGTATTCCTTTTCGCTCAATGATTACTTTTTTGATGTCTCCTTTGTTGAGTGTATTCAAAATCTTCATATAACCTTGTACGTTGTCTACTTCACTTTCGCCAATTTGAAGAATGATATCACCTTGCTCTAAACCAGCTTTGGCGGCGGGTTTGCCATCCGTAACACCGTCAATTCTCATGCCTTTGCCATCAAATACATAATCGGGCATAACCCCCATAGTTACTTTAAATGAGGTCTTACGCGATTCGCTATCTTTTGTCTTTAAGAAACTCAGTTTGTCTTTACCATCCATATGGTACACCAAATCGATAAGCATTTCTAAGATACTAGCTTCGCCGGCTATGTTTATTTTATTGAAGTCGTCGCTAGGTTTATGGTAGTCGCTATGTTGACCGGTAAAGAAATGGAGTACAGGAATATTCATTAGGTAAAACGAAGTTTGGTCGCTGGGGCCAATGCCAGCACTATCGTACTTAACCGGAAACGATTTATGGATGGCTTCGATATCTTGTATCCAATGAGGAGAAGTGCCTACGCCATAAATCAACACATTTTTATCTTTTTCGAAACGACCGATCATATCCAAATTAATCATGTAGTTGATATTCGATAAGGGATAGGTTGGATGATCGCACCATTTCTTAGAGCCGATCAATCCGAGTTCTTCGCCAGAAAAAGTCATAAATAAAAAATTATAATTTTCGCGAACACCGTTCAACGAAAAGTATCTGGCTAACTCAAGTACGCCCGCTACGCCACTGGCATTGTCGTCGGCGCCATTATGAATTTTTCCTTCCGGATTCGGATCCAAACTATTGTGGTCATGTCCATACCCTAGATGGTCGTAATGAGCACCAATGACTACTGTATATGGACGTCCATTGTCTAAAAATCCAATGACATTTCTGCCGGTTTTGGCTTTTATAGCGGCTGTATTGGTATCGTGTACATTCGGATTGTATTTGTATGTGAAGTCGTAGTAATACCCTTTTGTTCCTTTTGGGATTAAAAGCATCCCTTTAAATTGGTTCTCGATATAGGCAGCCGCTTTTTTTTCTTCTGCACTGCTTGTTGCCCTACCACCCAATTCATCTGACGATAAATAGGCAATATGATTACTAATTAAATCGGTGCGAATTCGTTGCGCTTTGGCCTGAAGACAAAACAAGCTAAGGGTAAGCAGAAAAATATTTTTCATAAAGTGTATTTTTATTATTCGGCCCAGTCGGCAATAAATATATTGGTATCGCGAGTGTCACCGTTATTACGGTTTGATGAGAAGACTAATTTTTTTCCGTCGGGCGAAAACATGGGAAAGGCATTAAATAAACTTTCAGAAGTGATTTGCTCAAGACCTGTGCCATCAAGATTAATCATAAACAACTGAAAGTTATATCCCTTGTCGGAATGATGATTACTAGAGAAAATAATTTTCTTTCCTGAAGGATGAAAGTAAGGGGCCCAATTGGCTTTGCCGAGATGTGTAATTTGCTTTACATCAGAGCCATCAATATTACAGGTATAAATTTCCATGTTGGTAGGCGCCACCAATCCTTTGGCTAAAAAATCTTTATACTCTTTGATGGCCGAATCGCCTGTTGGCCGACTGGCACGGTATACTAATTTTTTACCATCGGGCGAAAAGAAAGCCCCACCATCATACCCTAATTGGTTGGTAATTTGTTTTTGGTTGCTACCATCAATATTCATAGTCCATAATTCTAAATCACCACTTCTATCGCTCGTAAAAACAATCTTGTCGCCCTTAGGAGAAAGGGTGGCTTCGGCATCATAACCCTTACTATTCGTTAATTGCTTTTTGATATGCCCTTGTTTGTCTGCGATATAAATATCGTATGTATCATACACGCTCCATAAATATTTGCCGGGCATATGCACTTCGGGCGGACAATCATCGCCTCCCTGAAATGTTGAGGCATAGAGAATGTCTTTTCCGTTAGGCATATAATAACTGCAGGTGGTACGTCCTTTGCCACTGCTAATGCGTTTGGGTGTATAGTTGCTGTCTGCTGTTGCTTGGGCAATATTCATATCAAAAATCTGGTCGCATTGCAAGCCCCAGTTTTTGTAATTACTCTGAAAGCTAAGCCACTTGCCATCAGGACTAAAATAAGCCTCCGCATTATCGCCACCATGAGTAAGGGGGTGTAAATTTTTTAAGTGTTTCTCTTGGGCATGTATGGCCTGTGTACACAAAATGGCCAAAGCAGCAACGATAAGTTTTTTCATGTGTGCAAAAGTAGGACAAGCATTGCCTACGAATGCATAAATGGGAATAAGAATTGCATATGTGCTATTAATGCTTATCGCATGCAAGAGGCCAATAAATGCTGCATATACAGTAAGCCCTTTTCGTGTGCATAGCGAATATTTCGTTCGGGGATACTCTCGGGAGATGGGAAATGGGCTAAGGCTTTCTCCAAGCTATCTTCGCGCAGTACATGAAGCATAGGATATGGAGAGCGATTGGTATAATTCGCTGCATCCTCTTCATGTGAACCGGCAAAGCAATACTGAGGATGAAAAGTGGCTAATTGATAGATGCCATCATAATGCTTTTTTCGTAATCCTTTTTCGGCCCTATCGGTAAACGATAAGTAGGAGACAAAATCGGTAAACGCGGCGGGTAATATCAATAGGGTGGTTTCCGTTTCGGGATGTTGGTCGAGGTATTCTAGTTCGTTACATAGAGCCTTTACAATAGGGTCGGCATAGGTGTCCTCAACCACCACATATCTTATCTTTTGTTCGGCAACTACTTTATAGGCAAAGGGGCAAAATTGGCAGCCAATAACAACTTC
This sequence comes from Chitinophagaceae bacterium, assembly GCA_040375635.1. Taxonomy (GTDB): domain Bacteria; phylum Bacteroidota; class Bacteroidia; order Chitinophagales; family Chitinophagaceae; genus OLB11. Next base: position 12,751 of record JBEISB010000030.1, read on the forward strand.
TTTTACCCAATTTTCGGTATGGCGAATTACCTCTTCTGCTTTCATTGTCGATTTATTTCCTCTTCGTTTTTCCTTTCACTAAATCATATGAATCGCTGATAAACGACTGAAGTTGAGTCCATGTCAGGTCGCCAGTAACGATTATAGTATTCCAGTGTTTTTTATTCATGTGGTAACCGGGCAATACGGAATACGGATATTCTTCGCGAAGCTGAATGGCTCGTTCGGGATTGCATTTTACATTAAACTCGGTATTGGCTGTATCTAAGGGTAACAAGAGAAAAATCTTATGATTCACTTTGTACACAACCACAGTAGGCCCGAATGGAGTGCTTTCTTCTACATCATCGAGTGAAAGCGCAAAATCGCGAATAGCTTCGAGATGCATGCCGATTAATTCAAGCTACGGAAATCAACGGGAACCAATTTGCTCACACCGGCCTCTTGCATGGTAACCCCGTAAATTACATCTACGCTGGCCATCGTTTGTTTGTTGTGGGTAACAATAATAAACTGAGAGTTGTCGGAGAATTTGCGAATCATATTGGTAAACTTTCCAACATTGGCATCATCGAGTGGCGCATCTACCTCATCTAACACACAGAATGGTGCCGGCTTAATTAAATAAATTGCAAACAAGAAAGCCGCAGAAGTAAGTGTTTTTTCACCTCCCGATAATTGGGTAATGGTACTCGGTTTTTTTCCTTTGGGTTGTGCGTAGATTTCAATGGTGGTTTCGGCCAGATTGTCGGGGTCCACTAATTTCATATCGCAATTATCATCCTGCGTAAACAAGGCATGAAATACATTGATGAAATTTTCTTTTACCTTTTCGAAAGTGTCCTTGAATTTTTGATTGGCAGTGGCTTCTACCTCCTCAATCGTTTTCAATAAGCTGTCTTTGGCATTGGTAAGATCAGATTTTTGCTCCTGAATAAAATCATGACGGCCTTTCATCTCCTTATATGCTTCAACGGCCATTGGATTAACTTCACCTAAATTATCGATACGTTTTTTGAGTTTTTCTACTTCGGCATTTAATACTTCGATGCTGTCTTCGCCCGTCCGTGGTTGTTTTAAAACCTCATCGAGGTCTATCCGGAACTCTACATGTAAGCGCTCTTTCATCGAGGCTAATTGTAATTTCATGTCGGTAAGCTTATCCTTGATTTGTGTCAGGATGGTTTCGCTTCTTTCTTTTTCTTTTCGTTTGCTATTGAGCGTAGTTTCTTTTTCAGCTACTTGATTTCGATAATTATAAAAAGCTTGGTCTTTTTCGTTCAGTTCTTTTTCACCACTTTCTTTTTCCTGCAATGCCGTGTATAGTTTTTCTTCGTTTTCTTGCAACGTGATTTGCGTTTGCTCAAATTGCTTGCGCGTATCAATCAACTGATTTTCAGAAGCGGCAATTTTTTTCTTTAAATCTTCGATTTGTTGAGAGCGGATATTTTTTTCTTGATTGATCTCATTGATACGACTTTGCTGGCGAGTCAGAATGATATTGTGCTGATTGTACTCTTCGTTCGATTTGTTGTACTCAGCTTCAGCTACCGAAAATTTTTCCTGACTCTGTTGTAAACTATCAAAGGCAATCGTCATCTGTTGCTTCATTTCGATATGCAAACGCTGCGTTTCTTCGATTGAAGATTTTGTTTGCTCGAGTTGCGTATGCAATTGTCCAATACGGTCTGTCGACTGACGAATTTGGGTACTGTAGTTTTCAATGCGATGCTCAATCTGCACAATCTGATTTTGCATCCGGTTTAATTCGTTCTTGGTAACATTGATCTGATCATCCTTTACATCTCGATTAAAACCTACAATTAAATTTTGCGTATCGGTAATCTCTTGCTTTAATTGCTGTACGGAGGCTTGTAAGGATTGTATCTCTTCGTTTAGCTTTTCTAAACGTTGGGTACGACCAATTTTATTTCCTTCGAAAATACCAACCGACCCGCCTACTACCCGTTTGTTGGTTTTAAAGCCAGTACCATCTTTTTGTAAGACAACAGCCTTGCCTGGGTTCGCGATTTGCAGATGATCAGCTATACAAACATTATGGAGTAGGTATTTGTAGATAGGGGCGTATTTATCGGCCGACTGCACTACGTCGAGGGCGCTGATACTGCCTTCGGGAATCTCTTCGCTAGCTTGCTTTTGTTCGAGTTCTGATAAAATGAAAAATCCGGCCTTCCCTTTTTTGTTGTCTTTCAGTAGGGCAATCGCTTCGTAAGCTTGTTCGGGGGTATCTACTACGTAATAGTTTAAGTACTTATCTAAATAACCTTCGATACATACTCGGTAATCGTCTTTTACGTTCAGCAATTCAGACAGTAGTTGAGCGCCATGATTCCAGCTTGCATTTTTATTTAGGTATTTGATGCTATCTGGGTAGCCTTCTAAGCTATCTACCAAAGACTTTAATAGATTGTATTCGTTTTGTTTTGCATCTCGTTTTCGGTTTTCTTCAAATTGTTTTACCCGCAACTCTTCGAGAGTGGCCTGTGAGGCTAATAATTTTTCGGTGGCTTCTTGTTGCTTGCGGAGCAGTTCATCGAGCTGGGTTGTCTTGTCGCCCACCTGTTTCGTTAATTCTTCTTTTTGCGTATTCTGC
>JBEISB010000046.1:0-12894 GCA_040375635.1 Chitinophagaceae bacterium
ACAACATAGTCATCCTGAAGAGTTATTGACTCACGAAATGGCATTGATAAAATTAAATTACATTCACGAAAACCCTGTTCGTGGAGGATATGTTGCAAAGCCGCAGGACTATTTGTATAGCAGTGCCAGCAATTATATGCAGGGTGAAGGGTTAATAGATATTGATTTTCTTTTTTGATATCGGTATAGGGAAACCCTATAAAAGAACATAGGGCTTACGAAGGCACAGCCTTCGAAGAGGGAAGCCTTCGAAGAGGAAAGACCCTCTAAAGAACATAAGACTTACGAAGGCACAGCCTTCAAAGAGGACATGCTTTTGTCTGTGAGCAGAACATAAAAATGTAGCCAATGAAAAAAATACTTGTTTATTTCATTTCTTTACTTTTACCTTTGCCTTGTACATCAAGAACCCTTAGATGGGTACCAACCGAGAGACAAAACTCAACGGTGGTGAAAAAGATGCGGACGTTCTGTCAAACTAAAATGAACAACCCTTTCCTTTTATTCTTGGTGTGAAACAAACGTAACCATTAAATGTTTCATATCATGACAACAAAACACACTCATCAAACAGATGCCTATCTGTTTACCAGCGAATCTGTTTCCGAAGGACATCCGGACAAGATTGCAGACCAAATTTCTGATGCCATTTTAGATGCGTATCTCACACAAGACCCTCAAGCGAAGGTGGCCGTAGAATGTTTGATTACCACCGGGCGCCTAATTATTGCCGGTGAGATTACCTCAGATGCAATCGTTGACGCTGAAGCCATTGCGAGGGAAGTGATTCGGCATATCGGCTATCACGATGAGTCTATCGGCTTCGATTGTGATACCGCCATTGTCGAAAATTTACTCCATACCCAAAGTCCAGAAATTAATGCCTCTGTAGCCGATGGAGGTGCTGGTGATCAAGGTATCATGTTTGGTTATGCATCGGATGAAACGGCAGAGCTAATGCCCATGCCTATTATCATCGCTCATAAGTTGATGGAGAGGCAATCGATCTTGCGAAAGAATGGCATTCTCCCTTGGCTACTCCCCGATGCCAAATCGCAGGTAACCATTCGATATGAGAATGATAAACCTGCCGACATTGAGACCATCGTAATCAGTACACAACACAAGGCAGACATCACGCAAGAAGAAATTCGCGAACAGGTTATCCATCATATTGTTCAACCTATTCTTCGAGAATATTTACCAGATAGTCGTCCTGAGTTCCTCATTAACCCATCAGGAAGCTTCACCATTGGAGGCCCCCACGGCGATACGGGTCTTACAGGACGAAAAATTATCGTCGATACCTATGGCGGTAGTTGTCCTCATGGTGGTGGGGCATTCTCCGGAAAAGACGCATCGAAAGTAGACCGCTCCGCAGCGTATGCAGCGAGATTTGTGGCTAAACATATTGTAGCATCCGGACTGGCCCATCGATGCACTGTACAGATATCCTATGCCATTGGTAAAGCCGAACCCACATCCCTATATGTAAATACTTACGATACTGCTACGATCAGTGATCTTGCTATCACGAATATTATTCAACAAGTCTTTGACCTAACCCCTAACGCGATTTCCAAGCAATTAGGTTTACGGTCTCCCCTATATTTTCAGACGGCAGCTTATGGTCACTTTGGGAAACCTCAACTTCCCTGGGAAGTCATACACCCCAAACATATCGAGCAATTGCAAACCTTAGCCGCGAAGCAAATTGACTAACATTCCTTTTACCTATTAAAAAAATATCATGACAAACAAACAAATTCATGCCTATAAACGTACATCGTACAAGGTATTTGAACCTTCATTATGTATTAAAATCGGAGAGCAGAATGAACCTCTTCGTGCTCTACTAGAAAAATACAAAGTAACAGAATATGCTTATGTAACAGCCTATAATCCCTTTTCGATAAAGCTCAATGAAGTGGAAAATCATCAGCGACACTTACGCTTAATAGAGGATATAAAACAATATACCTGCTTCGAAGGAGAGGGTTGCGGAGAAGACCCATCTTGGGCTTGCGAGCGAAGTTTCCTGGTATTAGGAATCAGCAGAGAGAAGGCGATTGACCTTGGTTTTCAATACAAACAAAATGCCATCGTATACGGACAAATCGATAGCTTGCCAGAACTCATTCTGTTGGAGAATGAAAATAAATTGCCATCTTTTGGTGCTGAGCGTGATGCAAGATTTCAAAGCACCAACGAGTCCTTAGCAAAATTATCAGATCATCAATTGATTGATAGCTTCAACAGAGAAGTAGGCAATAAAGGATGGGGTACTGCTCGCGCCGATTACCTACATTGCCTAAGGGGCGAAATGAAACGGAGAGATTTTGATTCATCATTAATATTCCACACAACAACCTTTGAGGATGGTTCTGTAAGCCAAGGACTTTCTTTTAAACGTAAAGTGAAGTTGTGTAATGGAAAGCTTGTCTATATGAGCCCTGGGGAAGATCAAAAGTAAGTACACAAAAAAGATAATTTCTTACAGAAGCTCTGGCCATATTGTAAAATTCTATATCAGTAACGCCATCCTTTAGCCTTGCACAAAATACGCTATAACCTTCAGCGTGAAGTGCACCTTTGTTTGTTCCCAATCTAAACAACCCTTGAGATAAGCAGTCATCATGTACACCTAAAGCTTAGGCTTGCGGTGTGGCATTGATGGCTGCTTTGTACTTTCCTTTACTCTTGCGAATACGAACAGCGCAGACTTTATATTCGGGACAAAGCGCATCGGAATCTGTAACTGAGCTCGTCAAGATATTCATACTCACTTCGGGGTAATGAAACGTAGAAGATAATATACCAGGTTTTACCTCGTCAGTCACGCGGGCTTTGACATCAATTTTTCCGCGAGCACTCTCTACACATACCATATCACCATCAGCAATCCAATGCGTAGCTGCATCATCGGGATGAATCATCAAGGTATCGACCGGTAATATTTCGGCATTGCTCGTTCTGCGAGTCATGGTACCGCAGTTATATTGTTCTAATTCGCGGTTGGTAGTCAGAATAAATGGAAATTCTTTTTTATTGTCCCTTAGTTCTGTTGACTCTTTCCAGGTTGCTGTTTTAAATTGCCCCTTGCCAGTTTTAAAACTATCGATATGTAAAATTTCTGTGTCGCTGCCATCAACTTTTACAGGCCATTGCTTCCCATTGCTGCCGAGCTCATCCCACTTTACGCCGGCAAAAAAAGGTACAATTTGCGAAATCTCTTCGAGTAAGGTTTTTGGATTGTAATCGCTTTGTGCATAGCCCATGCGATTCATAATGTCTACAATGATTTGTCCATCGGTTTTTGTCCCGATTAAAGGCTCTACAACCTTTTGCACTTTTTGTATTCTGCGTTCACCATTGGTAAAGGTTCCGCTCTTTTCGAGAAAAGAAGCTGCCGGCAATACCACATGCGCCATGCGAGAAGTCTCTGTTTCAAAAATTTCTTGTACCACCAATAAATCCAATTGCTCCATCGCTTTCCGAACATGGTTGGTATTCGGATCGGTTTGTACATTGTCTTCTCCCATCAACCACAGTGCTTTAAATTTTCCTTCAAGGGCAGCATCATACATCTGTGGAATTTTTAAACCGCTATAGTTGGGCAATGATACCCCATAAAATGCCTCATACTGTGCGTGATATTGTGGATCGCTTACATCCAGATAACCGGCTCCCTGATGAGGTTGACAACCCATATCGGCCGCCCCTTGTACATTGTTTTGTCCACGTAAGGGATTGACTCCCACCCCTCTTCTTCCGATATTTCCCGTAATCATAGCGAGGTCGGCAATCAACATCACGGTAAAGGTTCCCTGTGAATGTTCGGTAACGCCCAAACCATGAAAACTCATCGCATTGGGTGCACTCGCATAGGCAATGGCCGCATCACGAACCAATTCTTTACAAACACCACTAATCTCAGACAGCTCATCGATATTCATAGCCATCACATGTTGTTTCAGGGCTTCATATCCTTCGGTTCGACTTTCGATAAATTGTTTGTCTTCTAGACCTTCTTGCATGATATAATACAACATCATATTCAGCACTGCCACATTGGTACCAGGTTTGAGTTGAAGGTGATACGTTGCATATTTCGCCAATTCAGTCTTTCGTGGGTCAATAACGATACAAGGTTTTCCGCTAAACGCAAACTGCTTCATTTTTGCCCCGGTAACGGGATGTCCTTCTGTAGGATTTGCCCCAATCACCATGATCGCATCGGTATATCGTAAATCGACAACCGAATTGGTGGCGGCGCCAGTGCCAAAAGTGCGTTGCATGCCTAAGGCTGTTGGACTATGACAAACCCTGGCGCAACTATCAATATTATTGGTACCTATCACCACCCGAATAAATTTCTGCATCAAATAATTTTCTTCGTTGGTGCAACGCGCTGAGGAGATACCGCCTATGGCATCGGCCCCATATTTATTTTTAATCTCTATTAATTTGTTCGCGATATAATCATAAGCCTCATCCCAGCTGGCAGGTTCTAGTACTCCATTTTTTCGAATGAGAGGTGTACGCAAACGATCTTTATGATTATAAAAACGAAAAGCGTATCGTCCTTTTAAACAAGTATGACCTGCATTGACAGCCGCATCATAGGGCGCTTGTATACTTTTTATATTCCCATTTACTGTGGCTACTTCTAAGTTACAGCCTACACCACAATACGTACAAACCGTTCGGGTTTTGGTATCGGCTACTATGCTTTTACTTTCAAACACGTCGCTGATGGCGCTAGTAGGACAAGCCTGTGCACAAGCCCCGCAGCTTACACAATCGCTTTCCATAAAACTTTGGTCTGAGCCTTTGATAATTTTTGTATCAAAGCCTCTACCTGCCATACTCAATACAAACTGTCCTTGCACCTCATCGCAAGCCCGCACACAACGAAAACAATGGATGCATTTACTTAAGTCGGATGTCATGTATGGGTGACTCAAATCTTTTTCCCGATCGAGATGATTTTTCCCTTCCGGATAACGTACATCGCGTATACCGACTCGCGCAGCCACCTCTTGTAATTCACAATTATTGTTCACTTCGCAGGTGAGACAATCGAGTGGATGATCGGTAAGCACCAACTCAATAATATTTTTACGCAGCTTCTGAATTCTATCGTTGTTGGTATAGATATACGAATTCGGTATCACAGGGGTATGACAAGAAGCCATCGCCTTGCAATTGCCGTTGGGCGTAAGGGCTACATCTACGCTGCAAATTCTACAACTCCCAAAAGGTTTCAGATTAGGCGCATCACATAAGGTAGGTACCTCTTTTTGTCCTTTATGCCTGCGAATAAAAGCGAGTATGGTTTCATTGTCTCTTACCTCATACGCTTGGTCATCGATGTAAGCCACTTTTACCGCCACCGCATTTTGTGTGGTTTCGATTTTACTGGCTGTGTTTTGGATGCGAGGTTCTTGAACAAGCGTAGACATGTGCTAAATATTAGGTACTCAAATATACATGATAAGCACCAAAGTGGGAAGCGCAGGATTTCGCAGTTCTGCATAGATAGTATACCCCTGCCCGAAAACAGATTAGAACGCAGTGTATCCATAACAGTACACCACCAACAACAGAAAAATTATTTCAATTTGCGCAACAAATTGCCAGGCACCGCAGCCTCGTTCACCAGAATCGCTACCGTTTTATAGTTGAAGTAAGCCTTACTTACATACAGATATCCTTTATAATCATTCTTGTCGCCCCAACTATTTTTTACCATATAATATTCCTTTCCGTTTTGATCGGTAGCCAAACCTACGATATGCATGCCATGATCGTCGGTGGTTGTATAATTATCAAAGGCATCTTCGCGCAATTGAGCGGTAATTTCTCTTTCCGCTTTCGGTCCATCAAACATGGTCTTGATTTCGTCGGCCTCCATGTCTTCGAATTCTTTTTCAGGTACAATAGCCACTCCATTTTTCCAGCTAAACGATTTTTCACTCACATCACTTGCCCAAGCCACTGTATATCCATTTTTTAAGGCATTATCGACGATTGTACTAAGGTCAGATAATGGAAGATTATATACAGATTGTAAGCTCCAATTATCAGGAACCATTAAGAGAGTAGATTCGTAATATGGGGTATAGGTAAATGAGGATAGGTTCAGGTACTTATCGGTTTGTATACCTACCACCTCATCAGCAAAAGTTTTGGGTGTGTATTCTTTTCCTTTGTAGGTGAAGGTTTCAGGCACCTTGCCCAAATAAGTATCTAACACAGCAGTAAAGGCAGGCAACCAATTTTTGGTTAGTTTCCCATTTTTGTTTTCGACAATCCCTTTTAACATTCCTTCTAAGGCAGCCTGCATTTCGCCGAATTTATTTTTGGTAGTTCCATAGTTGAGTCCGGTATACACCTCATACGGCATGGCTCCATACTTTTTGTAGATCGAGATCACATCATGAAGTTCGGCACCATCGCCCCAACCGATATTACCATGTAAACGAACATAGTTTTTTGCTCGCTCGATATAGGCACAACGAGCGGTATAGATTTCGGAGATATCGACAAAGGTTTTTCCCGTACGCATCATTTCACTTTCGAGAAATGAATTACCCGAATAACTCCAGCAAGTGCCCGAGCTACCTTGGTTTTTTACCGGAGAACATTCGACATTAAGGACTGTAGTAAATTGAAATTTAGCTTTTGCGCTATCGCTTTGATTTACCTTCAGCGAATTCACCAAATTATCTTGTGCGTTACCTGTGAAAACACAAGCGAGCACGAAGCCTGCAGAGAGAAGTATTTTTTTCATGGATGCTAAGGTAAGTCTGCCCACTGACATTAAAAACTACCCTATACAAAAAAAACAAAAAGCCGAACCTTAGCCAAAGACTGCAACACGCTGAAATTCTCTAGAAGGATTGCTGCTGATTCTTTTTGGGTGTTGAAGGGTGCGACGCAACGGCGAAACATAAACGCACATCGCTGGTGACAAAAAACAAACCCAAACAAGGATAAGATTACACCGTTTCGCCGGCCTTCATCTTTTCGGCATTTTCGGCAAACTGCAAGGAGTCGAGCATATCCTGAATATCCCCATTCACAAAACTATCGAGCGAATAAATGGTTTTGTTGATACGATGATCGGTGATACGCCCTTGTGGCCAGTTATAGGTGCGGATTTTTGCCGAACGATCGCCACTGCTTACGAGGGTTTTACGATTCCGCGAAATGGCCTCTTCGTGTTTGCGCACTTGCTCTTCGTAGAGTTTGGTACGCATCATGGCCGTGGCTTTTTCGCGGTTACCCAATTGGGTACGTTCTGTTTGACAAGTAATTACCGTACCCGTAGGCACATGCGTAAGGATAACCTTCGTTTCTACCTTGTTTACGTTTTGTCCGCCCGCACCACCGCTTCGAGCTGTTTCCATTTTGAGGTCAGACTCTTTGAGCTCGAAATCAATTTCATCGGCTTCGGGCATCACGGCAACGGTAGCTGCCGAGGTATGCACACGACCGCTGGCTTCGGTATCGGGCACACGTTGTACGCGATGCACTCCACTTTCGTATTTGAGGGTACCATATACATCGTCGCCATTAATTTCCAGAATCACTTCTTTAAACCCACCGGCGGTACCTTCGCTTTCATCGACCAGTGAAACCTTCCAGCCTTTGGCTTCGGCGTACTTCATATACATGCGCATCAAATCGCCGGCAAAGAGACAGGCTTCGTCGCCACCGGTACCTGCACGGATTTCCATCACCACATCTTTTTCGTCTTGCGGATCTTTGGGTACTAAGAGTTGACGGATTAATTCTTCGAGATCTTCTTTTTGGGTTTCGGCACTGGCCAGATCTTCTTTAGCCATATCGCGTAACTCCTCATCGCTTTCACTTTCGAGCACCTCTTTACCAAACGAAATCATATCGAGACAGTTTTTATACTGCTTATAAGCGTCTACAATTTTTTCGAGTTTGCGATATTCTTTACTGAGTTGCGAATACCGTTTTTGGTCACTGACTACCTCCGGATTCGTAAGAGAAACCGCAATATTATCGAATCGGCCTTTGATGGCTTCTAACTTGTCGAGCATAACGGGCGCGAAGATAGGGAATACAAGGCATACCGCAATCGGCAGGCTTATTCGATAATGCCCTCACCCTGACGGATGATTTCGACAGGCTCTTTGGTACAATCAACAAGGGTAGAAGCTACGATGCCACCCGGCCCGCCATCGATGACCATATCTACCTGATCACCAAAGAGCTCATCAATGATTTCGGGATCGGTATGCGGAATATCTTCTTCGGTATAAGGCAAAGAGGTACTGAGAATGGGATGCCTCAATTCGGCAATCAGGTGGCGACAGATTTCATTATTCGGAACCCTTATGCCCACCGTATCTTTTTTTGTACGCAACAGCTTAGGCGATTTTTTACTGGCCTCCATAATAAAGGTAAAGGGGCCGGGGGTATACTGTTTCAAGAAACGATACATGGGCGTATTGATTGATTTTGTATACTCACTGAGGTGACTCAAATCGGCACAGATAAACGATAGCAAAGCCTTATTGGGTTGAATATGTTTAATACGACAAATCCGTTCGATAGCAGCCGGGTGTTCGATACTGCAACCCAAGCCGTAAATCGTATCGGTAGGATAAATGATAATTCCTCCTCGCTTGAGACAATCGACCGCCATTCGGATCTTACGATCGTCGGGATTACGGGGATGAATTTGTACTACCATACTGTAAATATACAAAGCGCTCTCTTTACCTTCGTGGCATGTTCGACAGCACCCTTACTTATCGTGCCCGCATTTGGATGGGAATCGTGCTGTTTATCGTGTTGTCCTTTTCGTGGAGTGAGCGATTGAGTTCGATCGGCATTATTATCCTGGCGCTTCATTTTTTGTTTGATCAACACTTCATCGAAAAATGCAGAAGGTTCCGACTGTCAGCTCCTTTACTGATGATGTGGGCGTTTTTTGGTGTACAGCTACTGGCAATGGGATGGACAAATCATTGGTCTGAGGTTGGACAAAGTGTGATGGTGAAGCTTAGCTTTTTGGTATTGCCCTTTCTCCTTGGTTCAGAAAATAATTTGGATACAAAACAAACCCGTTTTCTTTTTTGGTGCTTCTCGACATCGCTGTTATTGTCGTTCACTTACAGTGCCATTATGGATTATATTCATTATATGCCTTTCGGTTGGAACGCCGTATTGAATCGCGTAAACATCTCCGAAGCCATTATGCATCCTGGCTATTACTCAAACTATTTTGCTCTCGTTACCACCTGGCATCTTGTATCCTTACTGCACGACAAACACCTTGCTCGCAAAACCATAGGACTTCATTTATTTTTTATAGGATTTGGTGTATTGGTGTTACTCCTGTTAATTGCCAAAACCTGTATTATCTATCTCGCTATTGTGGGATTCTATGTAAGTTGGCAACTTTTACTGCCGATAAAAAAATGGGGGTTACGGATACTAGCCTATCTCGCTTCATGGATCCTTATTGCAGGTATCGCCTTACAAATTCCCACCATTAAACATCGAATTCACGAGGCGCAACAGGATAGTCAACATATCGATCAAAACATCGGACTCGCCAACTCAACGGGCAGTCGAATGATTGCTTGGCAAAACGAGTGGATCCTGATCAAACAAAAGCCCTTACTGGGTTACGGAACAGGATCGGCCAATGCTGTTTTACAGCAGCAGTTAGCAGAAAATGGATATAAGCATTTAGCCAGCGATGGCATGCATACCCACAACCAAATCTTTCATACTTGGCTCGATACAGGCATCTTGGGTGTATTGGCATTATTGATGATGCTGTTTGTATTTGCCCAAAACTTTCTGCAACGAAAACATATAATGGGCTTGTCGCTGTTGTTACTATTTTTTCTCAATCTACTCACCGACGATATGCTCGAGGTACAAGCAGGACTTGTCTTTTTTGTGGTGTTTTTTTGTCTGTTTTTATTTCAACCTCAAGCGGCCAGCGATTAATTCGAGAACTTATAACCGGTACCGCGGATGCTAATAAAATGCTTCGGCTGACGCGGATTTTCTTCGAAGTACTTGCGGTAGGTCATAATAAAATTATCGATGGTGCGGGTCGTCGGGAACACCGTAAAGCCCCAAACCATCTTCAGAATAAATTCGCGAGAGATTACCTCGTTTTTATTTTCAATCAGCAGCTTTAAAAACTGTGCTTCTTTTTTTGTGAGGGCATGTTTTTCGCCACGGATATCGGTGCATTCGTGGGCATGAAAATCGATACGACAGTTACCTATATCGTACGTAAACAGGTCGCTTGTTTTTTGCTCGAGGATTTTATTTTTTTGAATCAACTTCTCAACCCTTAACAATAACTCTTCGAGATTAAAAGGTTTGGTTAGATAATCATCGCCTCCCTTTTTTAATCCCAGTACCCGATCGGCGCCACTGCTTTTAGCCGACAAAAATAAAATAGGCACCTTCTCATTAGACAATCGTATGCTTTCGCAAACCATCAATCCGTCCATCTCCGGCATCATGATATCTAAGATGATACAATCGAAATATTCTTCTTGAAAAGCCTTGATGGCAGCCCGTCCGTTATCGACAGCGGTTACATCATACTCTTCCATAGCCAAATTGAGCTTTAGGGCTTCGCGTAAACTTTCTTCGTCTTCTACCAATAATAGATTGGCCTGATAATTTTTTTGCATGTGGCTTTCAGAATATCAATCAACTAAATTCAATGTCAAAAATAGAACCTTTGGGTTGCTTGTTTCTCACACGAATGTCATATTTATATAAGCTCACTATTTTTTTGACGATGTATAAACCCAAACCCGTGCCTTTCGACGACCTGAGGTTTTCGTTGCCCACGCGATAAAATTTTTCGAATATTTTTTCTTTCTCTTCATCCGGTATACCGATGCCTTCGTCATGCACAGACAAAATCCATTTACCAGCTTTGGGTTGTAAAACAGCCAATACGGTTGAGCCTGCAGGTGAATATTTCCGGGCGTTTTCGAGTAAGTTACTGATCACCAATTTCCATAAGGAGGCATCGCCTTTGATGATAGAGATACGACTATCTATATCAGTATGAAATTGATGCGTAGCATAACGAAGTTGCAATTCGCTTACGGTTTGCAATAACACATCGGCCAAATTCACCTCATCGTTATAGATGGCGTTTCTCGTGCTTTCGAGCTGCGTGGAGACTAAAATATTATTACACAAATCATTAAGCCTATCGGTTTCCATGACCGACGATTGCAATAATTTTTGCTTTATGGCTTCGTCGAGTACCCTTTTTTGTAACGTTTGCATATTGAGTTTAATACCGGCAATAGGCGTTTTTAATTCGTGGGTAATGCTAAGCATAAAGTTCTCTTGTAATCGGGCTAAAGCACGTTGCCGGTAATACGCATAATACACAATGCCGGCGGTAAGTAAAATAATGAGGATAAACGTAGAGCCTTCGCCCAAATATTGTTTGGTGCGCCTTAGCTGATTGTCCTTACTTTTTTGTATCTCCTTATCGAAATCAGTTACTTTTCCTTCGGCCTTGAGTAAAACAATTTTTTCTTGTTCCAGCTTATAGATCAATCGGTTTTGTTTGTTTAAACTATATCCCCAAAAAACAATGGCTGCTATTATGTAAATAAACATCAGCGAATAAGCAAGGGTAAACTTCATGTTTAGGTGTTGGGGCAGAAAGCCGGTGTATGAATAAGACATCAAAAATACACGAACATTTTTCGATCTGTATCGACAAGAGGCTTACTTTTGTGCCACAGGTAGATTTGATTATTGTTCGACCTGCCACCCAACCGAACTAATACTCATCAACGGGCTTATTGTGGAGCCGGCTGTTGTGGTAAGCGTTCGGTACAAACTCATTTACCATGAACGCATTACAATCTCTTCTCGAAAAGCAAATTCTAATTATCGACGGTGCTATGGGTACCATGATACAGCGTTATCATTTACAAGAAAACGATTTCCGGGGCGAGCGCTACAAAGATTGGCCCCTCGACCTCAAAGGCAATAACGACTTACTATCAATTACCCGTCCGGATGTGATTCAAGAAATTCACTTGCAATATCTCGAGGCCGGTGCGCACATCATCGAAACCAATACCTTTAGCGCGCAACGGATTTCTATGGCCGACTACCAAATGGAAAAGGAAGCCCGCGAAATGAATGTGGCCTCTGCCCGCTGTGCGCGTCAAGCTATCGATACCTTTTTACAACTTCATCCCGAAAAAAATCCATCCCACTATTTTGTGGCCGGTGCCCTGGGCCCTACCAACCGCACCCTGAGTCTTTCGCCCGACGTAAACAACCCCGGTTATAGAGCCGTGCATTTCGATCAGGTAGCCGATGCCTATTACGAGCAAATTGAAGGATTAATTGAAGGGGGCTGCGATATCCTTTTAATCGAAACCATTTTCGATACCCTCAATGCCAAGGCCGCCATTTATGCAACAAAAAAATATTTTGCCGATCATAATATGGAACTGCCGATTATGATTTCGGGTACGATTACCGATTCGTCGGGGCGCACCCTGAGCGGACAAACCCTGGAGGCTTTTTATTATTCTATCGAACATGCGAATCCGGTAAGCGTAGGACTCAATTGCGCCCTCGGTGGTCGACAAATGCGCCCCTTTATTGAAGCCCTTTCGCTCATTGCTACCTGCTATGTGAGTGCCTATCCCAATGCCGGCTTGCCGAATACCATGGGCGAATACGATGAAACACCTAATATTACTGCCGATATTATCAAAGAATGGGCGCAGGATGGTTTGGTGAATATTGTAGGCGGCTGTTGCGGTACCACCCCCGATCATATCAGAGCCATTGCCCAGGCGGTACAAGGCATTGCCCCTCGAAAAA
>JBEISB010000269.1:0-1766 GCA_040375635.1 Chitinophagaceae bacterium
AAGAATAGAAAAAAAGATGGTGGTATTATTAATACTAAATTAACTAAAGGTGTGAAATAATTATGGGTGGAATAATGAAAAAAATGTTATCTGATCCAAATGGACCTCTTCAAAGTATAATTAAACATAACTGGGATGTTAATGTACATCATATTTAATTTTGCTGTAGTTCCACCTAAATCAGCTTGATAACCTTCTGTAGAAACTCTTAAGGCTGGAATTAATTTCAAGTTTTTTGCTAATCCAATGTTTGCGTGAAGGCCCGCATAAAATCCAAGCTTGGCATCCATACCATCGGCATCATCTCCTGTTAGGTTTGTGTAGTTGATACCTGCATTAGCGCCAAATGTTACTTGTGCTTGCATAGCGGTTGTTAATGACGTGACAGTCAATAACGTGAGAATCATTTTTTTCATGTTTATAAATTTTGAGCAATGTTAATTTATATATTTTAATTAACAATATAATTAGTCTGGCATTAACGCTTGTAAAACGTAAGTCAAATTGGCTAAGAAAAGTTAAAACTTCATATTCTTGAATTTAATAATCGATTTGTACATCAATTTCCGGGTGTCTATTCCTGCAGATGGTTGATAATCAATATAATTACGATTCGCGCATTTGGATATAGTTCTTTCGGTTTGCTGGCGTGTACTGTTTATAAGCTATCAATTCAAATATCAGAGAACAAAAAAGGAGTTGATATTTTTGTACAATGAAAAAATGGATATTAATCTTTGCTATCTGCATCTCGTTTTCTTCTTTGTTTGCCCAACAAGGTATCCTGAATGGTAAGGTTCGGGATGCGATAAGCAACGAGGCTATTTCTTATGCAACGGTTCGTATACAGCAAACACAACTAGGTACGCAAACTGATTCAACGGGTAGTTTTATATTTCGTTCCCTCAAACCCGGACTATACAATCTCGAAGTCTCGTTTGTGGGTTATGTTAAAAAAGTGGTTTACGAAATCGCAGTCGATAATGCGAAAGCTAGTTTTATAGACATACGCTTAGAGAAAAGTACGATATCGAAAAAAGAATTGACAATTAGCACTAAGCAACGAAAAGATAAAACCGAAGAAAGTCCTCTCTCGTTGCGCAATATTGGGGTAAACGAAATCCAACGCAATCCTGGGGGTAACCGAGATATTAGCAAGGTTATTCAATCGCTTCCCGGTGTAGGTTCCAGTGTTGGTTATCGAAACGACCTCATCATTCGCGGCGGTGGCCCCTCCGAAAACAGATTCTATCTGGATGGCATTGAAATTCCTAATATCAACCACTTTGCTACCCAAGGCGCCAATGGTGGTCCGGTTGGGATGCTCAATGTCGACTTCTTACAAGATTTATCGTATTACGCAGGGGCCTTTCCATCGAATCGGGGCAATTTATTGAGTTCACTGCTCGAGTTCAATATGAAAAATCCACGAACGGATAAATGGCATGCGGCCTTTACCTTAGGGAGCAGTGATATGGGTATTCGTACGGAAGGACCGCTATCGAAAAAAAGTGGACTGATGCTTAGTGTAAGACGCTCTTATCTTAAATATCTTTTCACGGCGCTCGAATTACCTTTTTTACCTACCTATAATGATGTACAGCTTAAGTATAAATTCAATATCAATGCAAAAAATGAACTTACCTATCTCTTGTTAGGGGCTTACGATCAATCGGTATTGAATCTTAACAGTAACAAAACCGAGGACCAGCAATATATTTTAGGGTATTTGCCGGCACAAACGCAATGGAATTATACCAATGGTA
>JBEISB010000040.1:0-13505 GCA_040375635.1 Chitinophagaceae bacterium
GTCCCTAAATCCACATAATTATTTCCTGTGGCTGTGTTATCTAGCTCCACTTGCATAAATTTAGCATTCACTCCCCAGTTGATAGCAGAGAATGTTCCCGTTACAGGAGTTCCTTGTCCTATGTTGAGAATTACCATTCCTCCATTAGAGGTAGTTGTGTTATGTGTTTCCTGATACACAATATTTCCCTGCATGGTACTGTCATGTATACTGAATCTTATGCTTACAGGTTGGTTACTAATTAATGCACCGTTGCCATTTCTCACAACACTTTGATAGGGAATACCTTGTGGTGCTTGTGCTTGAGAGCTGATAGTTAAGCAAACGCTCAAAAGGAAGATGAGGATGTATTTCATGGGTTTGTGTTTGGGAGGGTTTTTGTGAGATGGGTTTGTTATTACAGTAGTATTAAATTTTTAAAAAGCCCTAACTGCTCGAACATAGGGCATGAGGCTCTTGAGGTCAGCGTACTGCCCCCCCCCCACTGGCGAAGCTCTGACCCCAGGCGAGGCTGTCAGCGCCCTCACTAGAACTCCAATAGTAGGCAGCGGCAAAACCCCCAATGGCCGTTTTATTCAGATGGAGTTTATTAAGTTCATCCTTACTCGGTAAATACCAATCGCTATAACCATTTAATACCAAATCATAACAGAGCTTGGCTGCATAGGTTCCATTGCCTTGAACAGATACAATGGTATTGGTATTAGCATTACCTGTCCCCAAGGCTGTGGCGGTAGCGCCTGTGGTTACATTTGAACCATTCCACCAAACAATGCCTGCTGTACTTTGGTCGCTTGCTGCTGCAATTAAACCATGGGGTGTGTTTGCATCATAACCCGGGTCTCCAGGTTGTAAAATGTAAGCGATGACTCCTCCTTGATAACTCTGGCCTATAGCTAACATTGTAAATACTACTTCATTTCCATAGGCAGTACCCATACTGTTAGTAGCATACGCACGAACATAATAGGTTGTACCTGCTACCAAGCTGGTAATACTGCTTGTGAAACTTCCTGTTCCACTACCTTCTATTGTTTTTGTACTTAAGGCTATTGTAGGATTACTACTTGTACTCCAACACACCCCACGTGAAGATATTGTAGCACCACCATCACTGTTAACAACTCCTGACATATTAGCACTAAAAGATGATGTCGAACTAACTGAATCTGTTGTTACTGTTGGCAATACAGCAGGGCAATCTTCCCATGTAGGAACACCATTACAATATTTTAATGTTTTTGCTTGATTGCCAGGGAGTGGAGTAGTTGGAGCAACGCTCACCCAATTTGTTCCATTCCAATATAACATCTCACCTGCTGTTGTTCCATTAGGGAATGTTCCAGCAACACCTTGTGGTCCTGCAGGTCCTTGTGCCCCCGTAGCACCTGTCAACCCAATAGGTCCCTGTGCACCAACATCTCCTTTAGGTCCATTCAAGGCATTCCCTGCTGTTTCTGCATACAAAGCATAAGGAACTGCCATTAATTGTTGTGTGCCTAAATCAGTATAGGATGTGCCCTGTGTTGTAGTATCCACTTCTATTTGAATAAACTTCTTGTACAATGCCCAGTTGATGCTGTCAATACTACTAACTACGGGAGTTCCTGTTCCAATTTGTAAGATGAATAACCCTAGATTATTGGTACTGATAGTATGGGTTTCCTGATAGATGATGTTTCCAGAAGCAGCACTGTCATGCAAAGTACAACGCACTTGTAAAGGATGATTGCTGAGTAGATTTCCATTTCCATCTCTTACCACCGCTTGATAGGGAATAGCATGGGTGATGCCTGAGTTAGTAGTGTTGTTGTTATTGATAATATGAATACTAGCAGCTTGTGATGTGTCTGATAGGTTAGCACTGCTTACAATACAACGGAAATGTTGATTGGTGTTGTTACCAGAGATATTACTCACTTCTAAGTGATCTGTGTTTACACCTGTATACTGACCAGCATTTTGTAATGTTTGCCATCCAAATCCAAGGTTGGTTTGCCATTGATAGGATGTAGGAGTATTGCAATCTGTTGTTACCCCTACATTGAAATTTGCATTACTACCTGTGGTGCTTGATTGATTTGTTGGTTGTGAGGAGATGCTGAGAGTACAAACTTGTGCTTGATAAAAAGCAGTTATTTCTTGTTGGGTGAGTGCACGGTTCCAGATGGCAATATCATCAAGTTTGCCCTTCATAAAATCTTGCCATGCCAACTGAGCCCCGATTATAAGATTATTATTTGATCCATTCATTACATGATTGTCAGTGATAGTTGAAACCTCAATCCCATTCATATAAATAGTGTATGAATTTATTGACTTAACAAAAACAAAATGATACCATTGGTTAGTTGAAAGAGTATCTGATTCTGCAGGTGTTGCAGACCCATAGCCTTGATCGTCTGCAAAAAATATAATTTTATTTTGAAGAGTAGTAGGAGTGCCCCAATCACTTCCCCAATCATCTTGCCTCTTTGTCATGAAGACATATCCTCCAACGAAATCATAATAATATGCCCAACCAGCCATTGTGTAACTATTGGGGTTGTTACCTAATGTTACTGGATTACCAACGTCAATTAAATCATCTATCCCATCAAAATCATAAGCCTTCCCCACATTCCCATTCCTATCCGTTGTCAACACCGCACCATTCACCGTTCCATGATTCCCATTCCCACTTTCATCATTGGCATTGCCATTAAATGGCCACCATCCCACTAATCCATTGGTGGGAACATAAGAAGGAATGGTTTGTGCTTGGGAAAATAATGGTAAAAAACAAGCTAGTAAAAGCAATAGGTTAAGTGGTTTCATAAGTGGTAATTTGAGGGTAAATATAAAAACACAATGTAATAATCCTATACATGATAAAAAATGTCATATCTGCCATCTTCTATCCGGGTGGGTATATAGCGTGTATGATTCATGTTATTCACATTGTAGAATTTCCACTTTGTAAAGCCATTGGCTCTAGGCATCTGGCACTCTCCTGTAGTATGTCTGAATCATTTGGTTGTCTTGCTGATGGAGAGGATGCGATTTTCTCACTTCTCCTTTATTTTTATTCCCGTGTTCAGCAGAGATGGAAATATTTGTGTTGATTCGGCGGTGTTTTCTGTTTTGTGTACACCTGGTATACATGGCAAATTGATGTTTTAAACCCTTACTAGGTAAGGCTTCTATGCCAAAAGTAATCTTCATGTTACAGTAGATTTTGTAGCATTCATGTTTACTGTATCCTTCCTGTAACAAGTATCCAAACGAAAGACGGACATGTAGGTTGTAAGGCTTAATTTTAGGGCATTAAAAAAGGTTTACAGGGTTGTAAACCTAGTTTTGGTGATTCCGCTGGGACTCGAACCCAGGGCCCATACATTAAAAGTGTATTGCTCTACCAACTGAGCTACGAAATCAAAACCGCATACGAAAACGTTTTTCCGTAAGGGAGTGCAAATGTAACCATATTTATTTAAGTACCAAACCAAATCAAAAAACTATTTTTGCGCTATGTCATCTCCATTCTCACAAAAAATAGTGTTGATTACCGGTGCTACATCCGGTATTGGCAGGGCATTGGCCGTATACATGTTACAGCAAGGAGCAAGGGTGGCTGTATGTGGTCGGAATGCCGATGTATTGACGGCTATGACGAGTGAAATGAAAAATGATCATTGGCTGGCATTGCAGGCTGATGTGAGTCAAGAGGCCGATTGTCGACGATTTATCGAACAAGCTGTCGCTCATTTTGGCGGTATCGATGTGCTCATCAACAATGCCGGTATTAGTATGCGGGCACTGTTTAGCGAAGTAGATCTTAGCGTGATGAAACAATCGATGGACATTAATTTCTGGGGCGCTGTGTACTGCACCAAATATGCATTGCCTTATATCAAGGCTCGTAAAGGGAGTATTGTTGGGATCTCGTCTGTAGCCGGATACACCGGATTGCCTTGTCGTTCTGGCTATTCGGCCTCTAAATTTGCCATGCAGGGCTTTCTCGAATCCTTGCGCATCGAGCTCTTATACGAAGGCGTAAATGTGCTTTGGGTGAGTCCTGGATTTGTGGCTTCTAATATCCGCAATACCGCACTGAATGCTGCGGGTAAAACCCAAACCGAAACACCTCTCGATGAGTCGAAGTTGATGAGTGCCGAAGAATGTGCACGTAGAATCGCCAATGCTATCGCCCAAAAAAAACGCAGCCTGATTATGGATACCCAAGGAAAACTTACTGTTTGGGTAAACCGCTTTTGGCCACAACTAGCTGAGAAACTCGTATATAAGCACTTTGCCAAAGAACCCGGCTCACCTTTAAAAAACAAAAACCACAATGATCGATAGAGTACAGAGTCCGGCTATATATGCGCCTTTAGATTTTACCTATACCCTTCCGGCCTGCGAAAAAAATACCTTGGCCAACGGGGTTGCCTTATACAGCGTTAACCATTGTCCTGAACCTGTTTTGTTTTTAGAACTGGTGTTTCCGGCAGGTATGTGGTACGAGAAAAAAACAGGCGTGGCCCAAGCAACGGCCGCCTTACTAAAAAGCGGAACAGCCACCCTCAATTCGTTTCAAATCAACGAAAGCTTTGAGCAATACGGAGCCTCAGTAAAATCGGGGGCCGGCAGTGATTGGGCGTCACTGAGTGTAAGCTGCTTGAGTAAGCAACTCGAAAAGGTAATTCCATTATTTGCCTCTTTACTACAAGAAACATTGTTTCCGCAGCACGAGCTCGATATCTATATCCGAAATGCCAAGGAAAGAATGTCGGTACAACTGAAAAAAAGTGATTTTGTAGCCAACCGTTTGATTGATACCTATCTTTTTGGCGAATCTCATCCCTACGGACGCTTTACCCATATCGAAGATCTAGACAAGATTGAACGCGAAGATTTGTTGCAACATCTGCATACCTGTTATGGTTCTGGAGGCTGTACAATTTTTATGGCCGGACAATTTGGAGATCAAGAGATAAAATTAGTAGAGCAGTATTTTGGTCAAACGGCATGGTTTTCTCACACAATTACCGAACCTGCTTATTCGTTGCATCGGGCTAGCGAAAAAAAATACCGTATTGCTCACGACGAACATTCTGTACAAGGCTCTATTCGTCTCTTGCGCGATTTCCCGGAAAAAGAACATCCCGATTTTAGTGGTATGATTGTGCTGAACACTTTATTTGGCGGTTATTTCGGATCGCGACTCATGAGTAATATTCGCGAAGACAAAGGCTATACGTATGGCATCCATAGTTATCTTTATAATAACCGACATTCGGGGGCTTACATCATTACAACCGAAGCCGGCAAAACAGTTTGTGAAGCTACCGTAGAAGAGGTGTATAAAGAGATGATGCTCTTACAAAACGAGATTGTATCGAACGAAGAATTAAGTCTGGTTAAGAATTATTTGTTAGGCAATTTATTAGGAGATTTAGATGGTGCTTTTCAAATTATTCGTCGTTGGAAAAATTTACTGCTGAACGGGTTTACCGAAGAACGATTCTATCAAAATATCAAGATGTATAAAGAGATTCAGCCAGAAACCTTACAAGCCCTCGCGAAAAAGTATCTGCGCCCCGAAGACTTCTACGAACTGATCGTGATTTGATTTTCTTTTTAACATTCTGCTACCCTTCTGCCTGTCTCAATCCCTTACCTTTGTGTTTGTGAGAAAATTTGTATTGCTTCTATGGCTCATTATGTTGGCATCGTTTGGTGTGTATGCCCAGCTCGCTGCCCATGGCACCGTATACGATTCACTTACCCATATCCCGTTGCGTTCGGTTAGCATCGAAGATTTGCAAACCCATAAAGGATGCTTCAGCGATAGCAATGGTAATTTTCAGCTCGAAGTGCGTATGGGCGATGCCTTGATCCTTACGCGTATTGGTTACGCAAGGCGCATTTATATCTTACGCAATGCTGATGATTTGAATCACCTTACTATTTATTTACAAAATAAAAATACCAACCTGAAGGCCGTCGTTATTACACGGGGCCTCACTGAGTACCAAAAAGATTCGGCAAACCGCGCCGAGATTTATCAAGATGCAATAGGCTATGAACAACAGAAATCTATGATGTCGCCGGTTACTTCTCTCTATCAAAAATT
This sequence comes from Chitinophagaceae bacterium, assembly GCA_040375635.1. GTDB lineage: Bacteria > Bacteroidota > Bacteroidia > Chitinophagales > Chitinophagaceae > OLB11. Next base: position 6,119 of record JBEISB010000040.1, read on the forward strand.
CTCGAAGAAGTATAAAGAGCTGCGTAAGTTTCAGGGGCAGATTGTAGATATGGAGAAACAAAAGTTTATTGATACAAGGTATACGCCAGAGTTAGTGCATGCCATGACGAAACTCGACGAAGATGCTATGGCAGAATTTATGAATCAATATCCTATGGATTATGATTATGCCCGCGCTGCCTCCGATCTAGAAATCAAGATGTGGATCAAGTATAATTATCAAGATTATCTGAAGAAAGGAAAGCCCTCTTTGTTGTCGACATCAGACAAGAAAAACTAGTGACATTTAAAGTAATCGAAAGGTTCTAAACAAGATTGGCATCGATATAAGGCTTTGCAAGATGTAGATCCAAACTGACTGAGTAATTGAGTATCGGTAGATTCGCATCTTGGACAAGGGACTATGGCAGCTTCCCCTAAATCGTTTTTGACAAGGTATTGCGGGGGTGCTATTCCATATTCTTTGAGTTTTTCTTTGCCTTGATGGCTCATCCAATCGGTTGTCCAGGCCGGTGATAATATTTCTTTTACATTGGCTTTAATGCCGTGCCCCAAAAGCTCGAGTCGAATAGCAGTAGCAATGGTTTGCATGGCCGGACAACCACTATATGTAGGGGTTATATCGATATCAACCTCTGTATCACTCACGAGGTTAATCTGCCGTATGATGCCTAAATCTTGTACCGATAGCACAGGCACTTCAGGATCGCAAACAGGTTCGAGGAGTTGTAAAATATCGTCGGGTGTATAGGGCATAGTGTTTGCAAAGATAAAGTTTTCTTAATCGTTTGCAGAGCGTGTTTCTATTGATTACACTATGCATGTTCGATGAAAGAGAGTCCCGAAAAATCGCCCCATATCTTAAACACTTCTGCTTGTGTTTTATTGTGCTCACGTCGCGAAGTATATCAGACATGAAGGGAGCCACTTATATCGATGAAGGAACGGCTTGTGCGATTTTAGCATTTATGACGAGTTGTGTATTGTCTATTTTGTCGATTCGAAAACAAAGTACCATAAGTGATAAATTCGAAGAGGTAGCCGATATGGTTTTTTTAATCGGATTTTTTTCTGTTTGTTACCACTATGCTCATCACTTTTGATTTCATCAGTTGACGGAAGAGAAAGTAAGCTGTATGTAATTTTACAATGCTTATCCGTAAAGGTACCTAAAAACATAAACTAATTACATTATTATCCGCACAGGCAAAGCCTGCGAAGAACATACCACTTGCGAAGGCAAAGCCTTCGAAGAGTGAGAACGGAAGAGAGAGAAAGCTGGATGTAATTTTACGTTTACAAATGATTAAGTATATTCACCTTAATTATGAAATGGCTAATTCTGACTTGTCTGACAATGAGTATCGGATTTTTTGCTTCTGCGCAAAATCCAAGTTTTGCTTGGGCTATTCGTATGGGTGGCAGCGCTTCGGAGAATAATCGGTATTTGAGTAGCGATAGCTATGGAAATATTTATGCAACTGGATATTTTATTGGTACTGCCGATTTCGATCCGGGTGTAGGAATCTATAATCTAACCTCTAATGGGAATGAGGATATTTATGTAACAAAATGCGATGCATCCGGCAATTTGATTTGGGCTAAGCGTGTTGGCGGCATCAATCCAGATAAAGGAGAATCGATTACCATAGACGCTTCGGGCAATATTTTGCTTACGGGCACATTCGAATCGACAGTAGATTTTAATCCGGGCGTTGGGGTTTATAATCTAACAGCCGGCACAACTACCGATGCTACGTTTGTCGTAAAGCTAAGTGCTAATGGCGACTTTATATGGGCAGGAAGTATTGTTGGATCGAGCAGTTGTTTAGGGAAAAATATTAAAGCCGATATCGCCGGCAATATATATGTGTGCGGACAATATTATGGCACTGCCGATTTCGATCCCGGAATGGCTACAAATAACATCGCCTCAGTAGGAGGTTCTGCAGATATGTTTTTACTGAAACTAACTGCAGCCGGAAATTTTGTTTGGGTAAAAACATTTGGCAATACCGCTGCCGATTATTGTCAGGCAATTTGTATCGATGGCAACAGCAATATTTTTTTAACCGGCGATTTTACTGATGTGGTAGATTTTGATCCGGGCCCTGCCATTTATAATATGGGTAGCACGGGGTCAAACCGATTGTTTGTGCTGAAACTTGATGTGAATGGAAACTTTATTTGGGCAAAGAGTACAAGTGGTGGAACGTGTAGCGGTTTGGCAATGGCATTAGATATAAACAATAATATTAGTATAACAGGAGCCTTTCAATTTACTGTCGATTTTGATCCCGGAGCCGCTGTGTATAATCTTACCAATACGGGGAGTTATTATAATGTATTTGTTTTAAAACTCGATCCGCTGGGTAATTTTTTATGGGTGCTTAAGTATGGTACTGTGTATTGGGAAAAGGGTACATCCATTACAACCGATACAGCAGGTAATATTTATGTAGCTGGCGAATTTAGAGGAACTATTGATTTTGATCCCGGTACAGGAGTATATAATCTCAGTTCTACCTTAAACGATTTTGATATTTTTGTTGTGAAGCTAAGTGCAGCAGGTAATTTTATTTGGGCTAGAAACACTGGAGGAATAGCCTACGGAGCTTCAGTATTGGTAAATTCATTATTAGATGTATATACAGCAGGTAATTTTATTGGTACCGTAGATTTTAATCCGGATGCTGGAGTTTTTAATATAACATCTTTGGGTAATACCGATATCTATTTGCAGAAGCTATATCAATCTCCTTGTGTAAACCCAACAGTCCCATCTATATTGCCTGTTCAAAATACTCTTTGTGCAGGTCAGTCGATTACCTTGAGTATCGATACGGGTTCACTTCATTCGGCTGCAGCGTGGAAATGGTATAGCGGTAGTTGTGGGGGTACTTTATTAGGTATTGGCAATAGTATTACAGTGACCCCCTCAATCAACACTACCTACTATGTGCGTGGTGAAGGAGGGTGTGTAGTTCCTGGTAATTGTGCCAGCAAAACCATTACTGTATATCCTTTACCTATTGTGAGTGTATCCAATGCTACTGCTTGTTTGGGCAATCCGATTGCACTAAGCGGAAATCCTGCAGGTGGATTGTTTAGTTTGCCAAATCCTTATCTAGGACCTTCTACCAATTATACCTATACCTATACGAATGCACAGGGATGCACGAATTCGGCTTCGGCTTCGATAACGGTTAATGCCAATCCAACCATATCGGTATCGGTGAGTCCAGATGATACCCTTTGTTATGGCAGTTCCGTAACACTAACAGCTTTGGGTGCAAATAATTATGTGTGGACTAATGGCATATCTACGCCCATCAATGGTATATCATTTACGCCATTTAGTAGCTCTACTTATACGGTTACCGGAACCAATGCTTCAGGTTGTAGCGCTACCCTAACAGTTCCTATTGTTGTACTACAACAAGCACCAATGGTTAGTGGTGATACCCTTTGTGGTTTGGGCACAGCCTCGTTAACAGCAAGTGCAACGGGCACAATATCTTGGTATACTGCATTAAATGGCGGTACAAGTTTATATACCGGTAGTGTTTATTCTCCTTCAGTATCGGCTACTACTGTTTATTATGCAGAAAATACCTTTCTAGGTTCTGTTACAGATACAGTGTTTTCTGTTGGTGCAAGTGGTTTATCTATTGGATCCAATTCAATTTCTACGCTCTCGCAATACTTATTATTTAATGTTTTGCAGCCCTGTGTTTTACAAAGTGTGGTTGTATATCCTGGTGCTGCAGGTAATGTTATTCTCGAACAGCGTGATGCAAATGGGATACAGATTCTACATAGTAGCAGTATAACTGTTTCTGCGGCACAAGTCGGAACAGCGGTGATTATGCCGCTCAATTGGAACCTAACTCCGGGTAATGCCTATCGTATTTATCGCAATGCCGGTAGTGTTTCTTTATACAGAAATTCTACGGGAGGAGCTTATCCGTATTCGAATGCATGGGTAAGTATCACTGGCAATTCGGTAAGTCCAAATAATTACTGGTGGGCATATAATTGGCAAGTGTCTGCATCACTTAATCATTATTGTGTAAGTCCTCGTATACCAGTGACGGCATTGGTTTATCCACTTCCAATAGTTACAACTAGTTCGGCTAATGCATGTGCTGGTTCGCCAATCTTATTAAATTCATCTCCAATTGGAGGCGTCTGGAGTGTCTCAAATCCTTATAGCGGTCCAAGTACAAATTATACCTATTCATACACAGATGCTAATGGATGCAGTGCTACAGCATCTGCCGTCATTACAGTAGACACTTGTTTGATATCTTTACATCTGAAACTATTTCTACAAGGGTATTATCTCGGAAATCAAACCATGGCACCAGTCTTATGGAATCAAGGATTTAGTATCGATACAAGTATTACCGATTCTATCTTACTCGAAATTCATCAGGCTCAGGCACCCTATCAAATACAAAAAATTACAAGTGCTACGCTCAATACAGACGGAACAGCAACTTGTACTATTCCACTCGCTTACGGCTCATATTATATTGTAGTGAAACATAGAAATTCAGTAGCTACATGGACTAAAGATCCTTTGATTTTGCAATCTAATAGTATGACTTACGATTTTTCAAGTACTAATAATACCGCCTATGGGTTAAACATGAAAGAAGTAGAGCCGGGAGTGTGGGCATTTTACAGTGGGGACTTTAATCTCGATGAAAATATAGATATTCTCGACATGGCAATCTTAGAAGGGGATGTGAACAGCTTTGCGTCTGGATATTATTCGACCGATATCAATGGAGATGGAAATATCGACTTGTTAGACGTTCCGATCACCGATCAAAATATACATGAATTTGTTTTTTCAGTTCACCCTTAGCTACCACTCACAACCCGGGTAGCTTTTTTGCATATACTGCACTTCGGCTAAAATAAAACCCATATACTCTGTATGGATACCTGTTTTTCCACCCTGTTGAAACCAGCCACCATCTAATTGCAAAGGATAAGCAAGGGTTGCCTCTTGTAAGGTATCGGCTATTGTTTTTTCCCAATCCGAACGCAATGCCGCAATATCAGGGGCTATACCTGCAGCAATCATTTCGTTCTCAACAGCGCTTGGTGCAAACATCTCACCCGTATATTCCCAAAATGTATTTATGGCTTGCTGCATTTTTTGTTTGCTCTCGTCGGTGCCATCGCCTAATCGAACTACCCATTCGCTGCTGAAACGCAGGTGATAGGCAACCTCTTTCAGTGATTTCGTTGCAATGGCAGCTAATTGAGTGTCTTTACTTTTCTGGAGTGCCGTATAAAAATGAAATTGATACGCATCAAAGTAAAACGAACGGGCTAGGGTATCGGCAAAATTTCCTTTGGGTAATTCGCAGAGTAAAACATTCCTAAAGGCGCGTACATCTCTAAAATAGGGATACGAATCTTCTGTTTTCCCATTCCCTTCTAAGGTTGCAGCATATTGATACAAACTGCGGGCAGCGCCGATATTATCTAGCGAAATATTAGTAATTGCCATATCTACCTCCAGGGCAGGTCCATGTCCGCACCATTCGCTTAAACGATGTCCGTAGATAAAGGCATTATCGGCCAGGTGTAAAATATAGTCGAGAAGTATTTTATTCATGAAGAGAGCTTCGGGTAAGGGTTACATATGTTTAAGTTCGTCGGGCAAATCGTAAAAGGTAGGATGGCGGTATACCTTATCATTCATCGGATCAAAAAAGGAGGCTGCATCATCCGGATTCGAAGCATGGATATTGATGCTTTCTACTGCCCAAATGCTAATTCCTTCTTGTCGGCGAGTATACACATCGCGAGCCATTTCTATGGCCATTTGTGCATCGGCTGCATGCAAACTACCTACATGCTTATGATCGAGTCCGGCTTTGCTTCTCACAAAGATTTCCCAAAGAGGCCATTCGGCTGCATTCATAATAAAAGTTTGAAAATCAAAGGTAGCAAAGATCAACCTTATTTAAGGCGCTGCTGCTGAGAACTTCTCGTAAATCTGTATTGCCAATGCTTATGACAAATAACGTAAAAGCGTGTTATCAACCTTATCAAACAAAAATTGCGGATTATACGATCGCCACTTTTCGTCTTCTAAAAAATGCATATAGTGGGTGATGCGGGCCTTTTGGAAATCGTGTTGGGTTTGAGTCGGCATATTTAACACTGTAATCCAACCTCCTTCTTCGCGTATATCTTCGTACCATTCGTCGTAATACTCAATGTCCCCACTATGAAAGTTTAAAACATTTTCGGCGATGAGAATAAACTTATAAATACCTCTTTGTATGAGCAAGTCAATGATATTTCGTTTGAGGGTTTGGATATCGTTTTCGATAGCATCGTTCCATTCGCCCAGTAATTCAATGATAGCATAGTTTTGATCGTAATCGGCCAATAAAAGCTTCAGGTATAAAGTACGCGAGCCGATATCATCCCATTGCGGATGGATATAATAATTGTACACGGTATTTGTAAATTCAAATTCACTGTACTCTTGTCCGTAAAACGGCGATAACTCGTCTTCTTCGGCTGTATATAAATGCCTCCAATTATAGTAAGGTTCTATCTCGTGCATCCGTCAAAAAAGTTTAGGCGCTGGCAAGGGCTTGGGTTACATCGGCTATAATATCTTCTATGTCTTCTATACCTACACTCATACGAATGAGTCCATCGGTAATGCCCGACTGTCTGCGTAAGGTAGGATCAACCCCTACATGCGTTGTGCTGGCGGGATGAGAAACCAAGGTATCGCAAGTACCTAAGGAAACGGCGTGACTACAAAGTCTTACCGCATCTAAAAAGGATTTACCGGCTTCGAAACCACCCTTCAATTCAAAACTTAATAGGGCGCCGGCATGTCGCATTTGTTTCATCGCCAATTGATGGTCTGGATGTGAAGGAAGACCGAGATAATTCACAAAGGCAATGTTGGGATGAGCCTCTAAAAAGGCAGCTACTTTTTCGGCATTGGCACAATGTTGTTGCATGCGCAACGAAAGGGTATTGATACCGTTACACAGCAAGAAAGCATCAAAGGCATTAGCATTGCCACCTAATAGCCGGTGATGTTTGGTAGCTTTCGTATTCATAAAGTTCAGGTCGCGCCCGAGCAATACACCCCCAACGGCAGTGCCATGTCCGTTTAAAAATTTCGTTGTCGAATGCATTACAAAATCAACACCATACCGAAAGGGTTGTTGCAGGTAAGGCGTAGCAAAGGTATTATCGACAGCCACCTTACAACCATAGCGATGACCAATACGAGTTAATGCTTCTATGTCTACACATTGTAGGGTAGGATTTGCGGGTGTTTCGAGATAGAGCAAACGAATCGATGCATCGTTTTGTAAGTGTTTTTCTA
>JBEISB010000220.1:0-3049 GCA_040375635.1 Chitinophagaceae bacterium
GCCACAGTTACTGTAGCCTTCTTGTATCCGGATTTTCGTCCGTTAAAAATGCCATCCTTCGTCATACGAGTTTTGGCTTTTGCTGGCACAACACTTGTGTTAACATCATCCACACGAACATGGTAGAAGTCTTCCACAGCTTTTTTAATCTCCAGTTTATTGGCACGCTTATCTACCACAAAGCAATAGCGATTGAATTTCTCCGTTTGCTTATTGATCTTCTCGGTAACGATCGGCTTTTTAATTATTTCTGATGCTTTCATTGTTTCAGTTTTTATTTAGACTGGAATTAGGCTAAGGCTTCGTTTTCGTCAAGCGTAAAAATCTTAGCGGCTTCTTCGGTTAAAACTAACGTAGAGGCATTAACGATATCATATGTATTGGTATCACTAAGCAAACTAGTAGTTACGCGAGGTAAATTTCGGCTGCTGAGATAGACATTTTCATTGTAATCTGGGAGGATATACAAGGTCTTCTTCCCTGTAAGGTTTAAACCGGCTAACATAGCTGTAAAATCCTTTGTTTTCGGTGCATTCAACTGCATATCTTCCACAACAACGATGCTATTTGTCTTGGCTTTATGAGATAAGGCTGAAATTTTAGCCAAATCCTTTACCTTACGATTCAATTTGATGTGGTAGAATCTTGGCTTAGGTCCGAAAATAGTACCTCCTCCTTTGTACAATGGATTACGGATGTTTCCCTTACGAGCACCACCAGTACCTTTTTGCTTATGCAATTTGCGGGAAGCCCCTTGTACTTCAGCGCGAGTCTTTACCTTACTGTTGCCATGACGCTGAGCAGCGAGATATTGTTTTACCGATAGGTAAATAAGGTGATCGTTGGGTTCAATCCCAAAAATCTCATCGGGTAATTCTACGGAACGTCCGGTTGACCGTCCCTTTATATTTAATACTTCTACTTGCATCTTACTTCTGGATTAAAACGATTGAACCATTATGACCTGGTACAGAACCACTAACGAGTACGTAGTTCTTTTCAGGGAATATTTTTAATACTTTAAGGGCTTTCACCTTTACCTTATCGCCGCCCATCTGACCAGCCATACGCATACCTTTAAATACACGTGAAGGATATGATGAACCACCAATAGAACCGGGTGCACGTTGACGATCATGTTGACCATGAGAAGCTTCACCTACCCCACTAAATCCATGACGACGAACAACCCCTTGAAATCCCTTTCCTTTGGTAGTACCAATAACACTTACCAATTCACCTTCTGAGAAGATATCACAGGTAATGGTATCTCCCAATGATTTTTGGAGATCGCAATTACGAAGTTCCTTAACGACTGCTTTGGCAGTAGTACCGGCTTTGGCAAAATGAGAAATCATAGCATTATTGCTATTCTTTTCTTTCTTTTCACCATACGCAATTTGCAAAGAATTGTACCCATCGGTGGCTTCAGTCTTAACCTGTGTAACTACACAAGGACCTGCCTCAATAATGGTACAAGCCGTTTGCTTGCCATTGGCTTCGAAGATGCTGGTCATACCAACCTTCTTTCCGATTATTCCTTTCATTCTCTTTTCTATTTTTAGTCAGCGCCACGCCTTGCGGAGTGGATGACGATGATCTGTATGTTAATTTACTTTCTGGCTATCAGGCTTTGATCTCTACTTCCACACCAGAGGGTAAGTCGAGCTTGGATAAGGCATCTACCGTTTTTGATGAAGATGTGTAAATATCCAAAAGACGTTTGTGAGTACACAATTGGAATTGCTCACGAGCCTTTTTGTTTACGTGTGGTGAACGGAGAACCGTGAATATTTTTTTGTCTGTAGGCAATGGCATTGGACCTGTTACCACAGCGCCAGTGCTCTTTACGGTTTTAGCGATTTTCTCGGCAGACTTATCTACCAAATTGTGATCGTAAGACTTTAATTTTATTCTGATTCTCTGAGACATATATTCGTTTCCCTATATTATTTGGGAGTGCAAAGGTATTCAAAGAAATGTAAGGAGCAAATTTATTTCGAAAAAAAATGAAGTTTTTTTTACAAGTGTTCTGAATTCTCGTTCTACAGATGGGATCAATGAGCCTATTTCCCTGATTCGCTTTCAGAAACTCTACCCGAAACTTTATAGAAAGCTGCGACTTCTGACTTCACAAACCCAGTTAATACGCCCCTTAAGCTACTTTGAGGTAGGCAAATTTCGACTTTTCGAGCTTTTCTTTGGCGTAGTCTAGGGTAACGGTAAATACTTTCTGCTTTTTATCGCTTGGCAGGTGATACATCGCATCTGTCATAATTAATTCACAGATTGAACGCAATCCACGCCCCCCTAATTTATATTCTATAGCCTTTTCCACGATAAAGTCTAATACATCCTCTTCGATAACCAAATCAATCCCTTCATAGGTAAACAAGGCCTTGTATTGCTTGACAAGTGCATTTTTAGGCTCTGTAAGAATTCTGCGCAATGATGCTGCATCCAAAGAGCGTAAGTAGGTCACCACGGGCAAACGACCCAAAAGCTCGGGTATGAGGCCAAAACTCCTTAAATCTTGGGCATTTACATATTGAATGAGATTATCTTTATCAAGATTAGTTTGCTCGGTTACGCTGCGAAAACCAATGGCTGATGTCTGAATCCGACGCGCAATCATTTTATCGATCCCCTCAAAAGCCCCACCGCAAATAAACAAGATATTTTGCGTGTTTACTTTGATCATTTTTTGATCTGGATGCTTACGCCCACCTTGTGGAGGCACCAATACCTCAGCACCTTCTAATAGTTTCAGCATCGCCTGTTGCACGCCCTCTCCGCTGACATCACGGGTGATAGAAGGATTATCGCTTTTTCGGCCAATCTTATCAATCTCATCAATAAAAACAATCCCTTTCTCGACCAATTCGACGTTATAATCGGCAGCCTGCAGGAGTCGAGACAATATGCTTTCCACATCTTCGCCCACATAACCTGCTTCTGTGAAGACAGTGGCATCCGCAATCGCAAAAGGCACATTCAATAATCGAGCAATGGTCTTGGCTAATAAAGTCTTTCCCGTGCCGGTTTCTCC
>JBEISB010000173.1:0-4783 GCA_040375635.1 Chitinophagaceae bacterium
CCCCGGGTAATGGCGCTGCCGGTAATCATGACGGCTGTACTCAGGGTGATAGCAAGAATGGAAACCCGCACGATAAAGCCCGAAAAGAATTTCTTTTCTCGAAAGACTAATTGACGTGCGATAAAAAAGGGGGTATTCATGCTGTGAAACGCTAAGATAAAAAAAAGCCACGCATTTCTGCGTGGACTTTTTGTTGATTGCGTTTGAGAATTAATGTTTTGCCGGTGCATTTCCTTTGGCAGGTGTGTCTTTTGTATTAGCAGCTAACACATTACCGGTAATGATAATCTCGTATCTTTTTTCCTTACTTTTTGCATTGGATGCTATGTAGATAGATTTTGTAAATGATCCTACACGATCCTTTGTATCGTACTTAACCGAAATCTTACCTTTTTGTCCGGGTACTACTGGGGCACGAGACCATTCAGGAATGGTGCAACCACAACTTGCTTTACAATCTTGAATAATAAGGGGTTCTTTACCCACATTGGTGAATGTAAAATCGTATTGGACTTCTGGTCCTTCAGGAATATTCCCAAAGTCATGTTTTTCCTCTACAAACTTAAATTCAGCAGCATTCGGATTGTTGTTTTGTGCAAAGCTGGCTTGCGTAAAAGACAGCAGACAAACCAGGAGAAAAAGGATTCGGTTCATGGTACTTATGAGTAAGTGTTGTAATTAGTGTTTAACGTCAGTAGCTGGAGCATCAGTAGCTGGGGCCTTTTCTACATTACCAGAAATTTTTAAGATTTTCGTTCCGATATTAGAGGTAACAGTAACGGTTTTGTTGATTTGTCCGACACGACCTTGTGTACTATAGGTAACCTTGATCTTATTTGACTTACCTGGTAAGATGGGTTCTTTCGGCCATTCTGGAACTGTGCAACCGCAAGATCCGTGAACATCACTGAAAATAATAGGCACTTTACCAATGTTTTTGAATTCGAAGTCGTAGCTAACAGAAGGACCTTCTGGTACATTACCGAAACTGTGTTCTTCTTCGTTAAACTTAATGCTCAAGTCTGGGTTTTGTGCAGGAGCCGCTGGTGTCGCTGCTGGAGCTGCCGCCGCTGGAGCAGGGGTAGCAACTGTTTGTGGTTTTTCCGTTGCTTTTGCGTCTGTTTTCTTGTTTTGTGCCGTTGTAGAAAGGGCAAGTAAAGCTACTGAGCTGAACAGAAGGATTGTTTTTTTCATTTTTATTTGTTTTAAGTTGTTATAAAAAGATAAGAATTTATTGTGTTTTGATTAGCGCTTCATCATGCTACTATTGTTCGATGGCACTGACGATTCTGGTGCTTTTTCTACTGTACCTGTAATTCTGAGGATTTTTGTACCCGCATTTGAAGTGACTGTAATCGTTTTATTGATAGCTCCGGGACGACCTTGGGTGTTAAAGGTTGCTGTTATTTTGCTTGTCTGCCCGGGTACGATGGGTTCTTTCGGCCAGGTTGGCGTTGTACAACCACATGAGGCCTGTACATTAGAAAGAACGATTGGAGAACTTCCTGTATTGGTAAATTCAAAATCGTAACTTACAGCTGGCCCCTCAGGCACTGTACCAAAACTATGCTCTTCTGTTTTGAACTTCATCGTTTCGGCTGCCGTTGCAGGTTCATTTTGTGACGTAGGGTGGGCAGCGTTGTTAATGGTATGGTTTTTATCAGATTGGGCCATTGCCAAAACGCTACAGAAAACAAGTGCACTACATGTAAAAATATTTTTTTTCATTGTTCTTGCTACTTTAAAATTTCATTCCAAATGTAGGGATTAAATTTATTGGAGAAATTTTTCTCGGTTAAGTCATAGTTAAGCACAGCTCTATTAACAAGGTGTTTTTAAAGCTAAATAATTTGTAAAGAGAGAGATTCTCATCTTATTTTTGTAAGCTTTATACCCTATTAATTTGAGCGCCATGAACAAGACTACCAGCAGTATACAGGCAGATAAAATTTCTTTTGAAGATTTTAAAAAAGATGTACTTACTGATTATGCCATCGTATTACAAAGCCGAGAAGCTAGTCTTATGGGTCGAAAGGAGGTTTTAACCGGAAAGGCCAAATTTGGTATTTTCGGTGATGGCAAAGAACTTGCTCAAGTAGCCATGGCCAAAGTGTTTCGTGAGGGCGATTTTCGTTCGGGTTACTATCGCGATCAAACCTTTATGTTTGCCTCGGGTATGAGTAACGTGAATGCTTTCTTTGCCCAATTATATGCCAATCCTGATGTAGAAGCTGAGCCTAGCAGTGCCGGTCGACAAATGAATGGACATTATGGTACCCGCCTGCTCGATGATCATGGGCATTGGAAAAGTCAAACAGCTACAAAGAATAGTAGTTCGGATATTTCGCCTACCGCCGGACAAATGGTGCGTGGCTTGGGTCTCGCGTTCGCCTCGAAATTATATCGATCGCAAACGAATCTGCACAGTGAAACCCAATTTTCTAATCAAGGCAATGAGGTATGTTTTACCACGATTGGGGATGCTTCTACCAGCGAAGGTCATTTTTGGGAGACCGTTAATGCTGCCGGAGTGTTACAAGTACCTTTAGCGATTTTTATTTGGGATGATGGTTATGGGATTTCGGTACCGCGTAAATTTCAAACCACAAAAAATTCGATTTCAGAGGTCTTGCAAGGCTTTCAATTTGAACCTGGACAGGGAGGCTTAGATATCTATACCGTAAAGGGATGGGATTATGCCGCCCTTTGCGAAACCTTCCGAACGGGTATTGAGAAAGTACGAAATACGCATGTGCCTGCAATTTTTCACGTACAAGAAATCACCCAGCCACAAGGACATTCTACCTCGGGTTCGCACGAGCGATACAAAAGTAAGGAGCGACTCGAATGGGAAAAGGAGATGGATTGCGTCAAAAAAATGAAGGAATTTATTGTAGAAAATGCTATCGCTAGTGAAGAAGAGCTGTTGCGTATGGAGGAGGAAGCAAAGCAATTGGTCAACGAGGCAAAGAAAAATGCATGGACATCCTTTTTGGATCCAATCAAGGAGCAAGTGGCCCAAACTACAACCTTGTGCAATCAAATTATTTTCGAATCCAATCCGAATGCCGAGACGATTACATCTCTTGTACAGCAACTAAGCGCCATACGCGAACCTTTACGCCGTGATGTGATGAAAACGATAGGGAAGGTTCTTCGACTTTGTCATGCCCAAACCCCTGCCATGGCTTCGCTACAAAATTATTATTCGATGTTACAGCAAGATGCTGAACAAAAATATAATACCCTGTTGCATTCCAACTCAGATCACGCAGCTGCAAAAGTGCAGGTCGTTGCGCCCAGGTTTGAGGGCGAAGAGAATTGGTTAAATGGATTTGAAATTCTGAATCAGTTTTTTGATCACCTCTTGGCTTCAAATCCTAAGGTGTTTGCCTTTGGGGAAGATGTGGGTAATATCGGTGATGTGAATCAAGGCTTTGCCGGACTGCAAGAGAAGCATGGCAAATGGCGTGTTTTTGATACGGGGATTCGAGAGGCTACCATTATGGGACAGGGTATAGGTATGGCTTTGCGTGGATTACGTCCGATTGCAGAAATTCAATATCTTGATTATTTACTGTATGGACTCCAAGCCCTTAGTGATGATGTGGCTACATTACAATGGCGCACGCGCGGCGGACAAAAATGTCCATTGATAGTGCGTACCCGCGGTCACCGACTCGAAGGTGTTTGGCATAGTGGCTCCCCTATGGGTATGATGATTCATGCGTTGAGAGGGATTCATATCTGCGTGCCACGCAATATGGTGCAGGCGGCCGGTATGTATAATACCTTATTGCAAGCAGACGAACCCGCCATTGTGGTTGAGTGCCTTAATGGATATCGACTGAAAGAAAAAGTGCCTTCTAACCTTACGCAAATGACAGTGCCTTTAGGAATCCCTGAAGTTATCGAAGAAGGAGAAGATATCACGATTGTATCTTACGGATCTACCTTGCGAATTATTCAGGATGCCATGCGCGAATACTTACTTCCAGCCGGTATCCGTTGCGAATTGGTAGATGTACAAACTTTATTGCCATTCGATACGGAACATAAAATTCTAGCGTCCTTACAAAAAACCAATCGTATTCTCTTTGTGGATGAGGATGTACCTGGTGGAGCTACCTCTTATATGTATCAGCAGGTAATCGAAAAACAAAAGGGTTATCGCTGGCTCGATGTGGCTCCTCGTACCCTCAGTGCGCAAGCTCATCGTCCTGCCTATGGTAGCGATGGCGATTATTTTTCGAAACCGAATGCCGAGAGTATTGCCGATGTGGTGATTGAAATGGTGAAAGAATAATTGAGAGGGCTATGAAGAAATTACACAATCTCTTTGCTGGGATCAATGTTGGCATTTGTTCGACAACTATAATAGGATTCTTATTTGTCTTATCTATATTCTCTGCCTGCAAGATGCCCGATACAAAAAAAATTATCGGTAAGTGGCAAAGTGATAGAGATTGGTTTGTGTTTGCTGCCGATATGACCTATTCCTCTGGAAAGGATGATATCCAAATGGTACATGGATTTCATTATACCATAGATCCGGAAAAACACGAATTGAATCTCTATACCAAAGATCCACAATCTACTTATTATCTGTATTATGAGTGGAAGGGGGAGGACACGTTACAGGTTCGTAATGTGTTAAGCACAAATAAAGATAGGGTTGATTTTATCAGGATTAAGACTTCGATGAACTAATGATTCGCAAACAAGAAGATACATACAAACACAAAGGACTTCGTCATCAACTCATTCGTGACATAGAAGAAAA
>JBEISB010000031.1:0-15284 GCA_040375635.1 Chitinophagaceae bacterium
AATCCATACATAATTATCGGGTTGTAATTCGATATTGTTGAAGGTGCCGTCCCATTTCTTATTCTTATCGGTGGTTTCAAAAACAACTTGTCCCCAACGATTTAAAATCTTGAAATATTCTAGTTTGCTGATATTGTTATTGAGGATTCCGAAGTTGCGGTTAACGGCTAAGTCGCTTACCGGATTAAAGGCATTGGGTAAATGGATGTCGGTACATTCCGTGCGCACAAACACAGTATCTTTTGCCATACAGCCTGTCGTATCATTAGTTACGGTTAAGATGTATTGTTCTACATCCAAAGGGCGACAAATTGGATTCGGTCCACCTGGATTATCCAAATACGTAAACGGCAACCATAGGTAAGAATATTCTTGTCCCATCGAAAGGTGAGGACCACCTAAAACCGTATAGGCACCATCAGCAACAAATCGATCTTCACCCGCATCGGCTACTACACGACTTACCTTTACCATGACTGTTGTATCGTATCCACAGCCTCCTGTACTTGTAAATTCAAGATGTACATGATAGCGGTAATCTTCATGTGGATAGACAAATATTGATGTGGTATCATAAGGAGCTACGGCATTATAGGTAGGGTCCCACATCGTGCTATATAAACCAGGACCATTAGCTACAAGTAAAATGGTATCACCTTGGCAAATTAAAGTATCATTATTGACTTCAATAACCGGACGAGGAATTACGCGAACCAATTTGCAATCTACTTTCATAGTAGGAAGACCTTCATCGGCAGCAAAGTAAACATTATACAAACCTGGGGCCGAATAAGTTACAGGCGGTGGTGTTTGCAGCGTAGAATAAGGTGGAGCCGAAGCCGAGCAGCTATTGTATTCCAAGCGAGAAATAGAATTGCTTGTATTGTTAGTTGTATAAGCAAATACATTGTCTCTGTCGCGTAAGAAACGCGTTAAGAAAGAAGGGCCATTGAAGCCTGCAAAGTTGCCTAAATCGCTGGCTACAATAGGGGCTGTTACACTACCATTAAAGGTAAGCAAGGTGAGCGTGTTATTTTTTTCATTGGTAACATAACCATACCAAGCGCCGCAATCGCGTATGATGGAGATATCGCGGGGGCCTGATAACAAACCACCGGTATTGCCTAGGTCATTGTCAGCGGGTGTATTGTTTAGTAGCGAAGGACCGAAATCGAGTCGAGTTAATTTTTCAGATTGACGGTTGATTACAAAGAGAAACCAATTGCTGCCATCATATACAGGCCACATCCCCGTTGGGTAAGACAAGCTTCCTGGATTCCCTAAGTTAACGGGATTGGGTACCGCGTTGAGGGTGTTCCCAAATTCAAGGCGGATAAGGTCACCACTAAAACCATTATTGGTAAACCCATACCAGCTACCTGCTTCCTTAAAAATATAGAGATCTTGCGGGTTGATTAGTTGTCCCGACAAATCGCCTAAATCTACGAGTGTTGGGATATTGCTTAAGCTGTTCCCAAAATCCAAACGAATCATATCTGAGTTCAAGGCAGAGTTCCCACCCATCACAAATCCGTACCAATTGCCTCCACTTTCAATCAATTCGAACCCTTTGGCACTCACAGGAATTCCCCCTGCAAAATTTCCCAAATTGGTGGCTAAAGGAACATTCGATAAGGAGGTGCCAAATTCGTAGCGGATTACATCTCTCGAACCGGCGGTATTGACAACAAATACAAAATATTGATTGCTGTCTTTTGCCATAGCCAAGGATGAAGGACTACTCAGTCCTGTACCTGCTGCAATGCTACTCCCCGTCGGAATATTATTGAGGTAAGCCGAACAGAAGCCCCAATAGTAATTGGAAGCGCCTGTAACTGTGGTGCTGAGTTGTAATTGCTTGTCTATACAAAGCGTGTCCGGACCTATGATCAGTTGCGAAAATGCATTCCGCGATACACATGATAGCAGGATTATGAAGAAATAGAGAGGTATTCGTTTCATATATGTCTGTGAAGTAACCAAATTAATTCGCTAATATAGGCAATCGCGTCGAATTGTTAAATAATATCTTGACTTTATGCCATTTTCAGGCTGGTTTTTACTCAGACTATCTACAGGAGAGAAACGTTGGTGGCCTGTCGAGCTTCAATCCTATATTCTCTGGAAAGATTGGCCCAAAAAGGTTCTTCTCTCCAATGAGATACAATACATTCACTGATTCCTTGTTTTGTATCCATAAACTGCACAGACAAAGCTTTTACGGCTTCAAGTTTCTGCTCATTTTGCAGTAAGGATTCAATCTCTGTGAACTGGGTTTTTGTACAAAAGGCCGAACCAAAAGCTAACATTTCCTTCGCCTCGTTGAATTTGGCATAGCGTGGCCCAAACAGCACCGGAACATGATAGACAGCGGCTTCGAGTGTATTGTGAATGCCTTTTCCGTAGCCACCACCAATATAAGCCAATTGAGATTTTCGGTATAATTTTGATAATAAGCCCAGCGTATCAACGAGTAATACCTTGGCATTTGGCGATTGAAAATCAGAATATCGCGCAAATGAAGCCATAGAAGCTGGCACCTTATAGTGTTCAGGTTCATGAGGAACAAGGATCACCTTCCAATTGTCGGGTAAGATCTTCAATAACTGTAACAAGATTTCATTATCGCTATTCCAGACACTGCCTGCGATGAGTACCTTACTATCTCCACAAAAATCATTGATGATCTGATCATGAAGGGGGAGGTCTTTAATCATTTTCACTCGGTCATAACGCGTATCACCGCAAACGGAAACTTGTTGCATGTTGATGGTTTGCAATAATGCCTTGCTCTCCTCATTCTGAACGTAGAGATGCCGAAAATGCTGCAACATTTGTCTGTGTAATGAACCATACCAGCGAAAAAATGGCTGATTAGGACGAAAGATGCCTGAAATCAGATAGACAGGAATTTGGTTTTCAGCAAGGGCACGCAGATAAAAATACCAGAATTCATATTTGATAAAAAAGGCAGCCTTTGGATGTAAGCATTTAATTAACTGAAGGGCATTGGTGGGATTATCGGCCGGCAGGTAAAACACCTTCAAATCTGGGAAGCGTTTGCTCACATATTGATATCCCGAAGGCGAGAAAAAAGTGAACACAAAGGTTTGCGTAGGAAAGAACTCTTTAAGCTTTAGGTATATCGGATACCCTTGTTCGAATTCGCCAACAGATGCACTATGAAACCAAAGGCAAGATTGGATTTTTGCCTTCTGCATTTGCGATAAGGCCAACTTTCGTCCCTGCACCAAGGCAGCGGCTTTGGGCACAAAAGGAGAGGCGATATGCAAGAAAATATTGTATACACCTAAACCGATTCTGTATAGCCAATGATGCATCTTAGTAGAAGGTGTCTTCGGTAATTTTTTTATAGATTGGGATTATCCATCCCGCTTTGAACCCTAAGAGGATATCGTTACGACGGGCATGGTCAGCACGGGCAACATCGTATAAATAATCACGACGACCTTGGGTAAAACCCCATACCCAATCTACCCCGGCGGTAAAATTGATGAGTTTGTTTTTGGCATAATAGATATAACCCAAATATCCTTCGGCATAGGCGCCATTGCTTAACCTATCGTACCCTTTGGTATATCCGTCGCGGAGTTGCGGAAAGGAAAGGTCGCGGTCGAATAATTTGATTTTGTGTTGCATAAACCCGGCCGATACTGAGGTGATAATACCCGAGTTGGGGTTCTTTTTGTTGAGGGGAAATATTTTTCCGGCAGTGGCGCCTATTAGATATCCACGCTCAAATGTGCCTACATTCAGCACGTCTCCAACTTGGGCAATCACGCCCCCCTGACTCGTCAAGAGGTTACACATGAGACTATCCTGATGAATTTTGTTGCCGGTAATTAATTCTCCTTTCATACCCAGCACGATATTCGCTTTCGATTTATACTGCAACGTGAGTCCCAATCGATAATTTTGTCCAAAGCGATCGGCCATATCTCCCATCGGCCAATCGACATTACCATGCAGTATTATATTAAACATGGCATTCGGCTTCGGTCCAACTTTATCCTCTTTTTTTACCGCATCAGCCGATTGGCCCCATGATGTTGCGGTCAAACATAAACATAATAACGTGGCAATCAAGCGTGATGCATCCATTTCGGGAACAATTTCGTGAGCGTGTAAAGTTGCATCATTAAACGTAAAATACAAGTCATTATTCTTCGTTACTTATATTTGTCACCTTTATAAAAAATCCTGGATGCCGAATTTACAGATGGTCGACCTACGGACCCAATACCAACATATAAAAAATCAAATCGATACTGCGATTCAGGAAGTACTCGATGAGTCGGCGTTTATTGGCGGACGACAAATCGCAGCATTTAGTCAATCGCTCGAAAATTATTTGCAAGTAAAACATGTTATCCCCTGCGCCAACGGTACCGATGCCTTACAAATTGCTATGATGGCATTGGGTTTACAACCGGGCGATGAGGTAATCACGCCATCGCACACTTATTTTGCAACCGTAGAAGTGGTTGCCTTATTGCAATTGAAGCCTGTCTTTTGTGAAGTCGAACCAAAAACCTTTACAATCGATGTAAACGAAATCGAGAAACTCATTACACCGAAAACCAAGGCAATAGTACCCGTGCACTTGTACGGACAAAGTGCCGATATGGAACCGATATTGGCATTAGCAAAAAAATATAATCTCTATGTGATTGAAGATAATGCGCAGGCCATAGGGGGATATTACATTTTCTCGGATGGCACTCGCAAGGCTAACGGCACCATGGGAACGATTGGTACTACTTCGTTTTTCCCGTCAAAAAATTTAGGCTGTTATGGCGATGGAGGTGCTTTGTTTACCCATGATAGCGAGCTAGCCGAAAAAATTAGGATGGTGGCCAACCACGGACAACGCAAAAAATATGTACACGAAGTGGTGGGCTGTAACTCTCGTTTAGATACTATGCAAGCGGCTATTCTACAAGTCAAACTTCCTCACCTCGATAGTTATTGTGATGCAAGGCGAGCCGTAGCCGATTATTATGACCGGGCTTTTGCTAATCATCCTCAAATCATTACCCCATATCGAGCACCGTATTCGCATCATGTTTTTCATCAGTACACCCTTACACTCGAAGGAGTGAATCGCGATAAGGTAAAAGAGCAGCTGTTAGAAAAAGGAATTCCCTCTATGATTTATTATCCGATACCGGCACATAGACAGCAGATGTTTGCTCATTTTCATGCAGAGGTCGCTTCATTACAAATTACCGACGAACTTTGTAACAAAGTAATTTCCTTACCTATTCATACAGAAATGAATGATGAGGATCTCCATTATATTTCGTCTACCTTTCTCAATATTATCAACGCACAATAATTAACAACAAACATGAAAATTGCAGTCATAGGAACAGGATATGTAGGATTAGTATCAGGAACTTGTTTTGCCGAATCGGGCAATCAGGTCATTTGCGTTGATATCGATCAAAAAAAAGTAGAACGACTCAGTGCAGGTGATATCGTGATTTATGAACCGGGTCTTGAAGTCTTGTTTCATCGAAACATCAAAGAAAATCGAATTCGCTTTACCACGAACTTAGATGAGGCCCTGTCGCAATCTGATTTAATCTTTTTAGCCTTACCAACGCCGCCCGGCGAAGATGGTTCGGCAGACTTAAGTTATATCTTAGGCGTAGCCAATGATATAGGAAAATGGTTAGCCAAGCATAACGAATACAAAGTGATTATCAATAAGAGTACGGTACCTGTAGGCACTGCCGAAAAGGTTCGTCATCAGATACAACAACATTATCAGGGTGAATTTGATGTGGTGAGTAATCCGGAGTTTTTGCGCGAAGGGGCGGCCGTAGATGATTTTATGAAACCCGATAGAGTAGTAGTAGGCTGTAGTTCGGACCGTGCTCGTAAATGGATGCAACAATTGTATGCGCCATTTGTGCGACAAGGCAACCCGATTTATTTTATGGATGAAAGAAGTTCGGAGCTAACGAAATATGCTGCCAATTCGTACCTCGCTATGCGGATTACCTTTATGAACGAGTTGGCCAACTTATGCGAAAAAGTAGGTTCCGATGTGGAGACGGTTCGAGTAGGCATGGGGAGTGATAATCGCATTGGGAAACGTTTTTTGTTTCCAGGGATTGGGTATGGAGGATCTTGTTTTCCGAAAGATGTGCAGGCTTTGGTGCAAACGTCCGGACAATATCAATATGATTACCAGATTCTCAATGCGGTTATTCGGGTGAATGATGAACAGAAATTAGTGTTGGCCGATAAAATCTTAGATTATTTTGGGGGTGATGTGCAAGGGAAAAAAATAGCGATTTGGGGTTTGGCCTTTAAACCCAATACCGACGATATACGCGAAGCTCCGGCTTTATACATTATTGAAAAGCTCGCAAGAGCAGGCGCTACGCTAGTTTGCTACGATCCGGAGGGCATGCCGAATACCCGTATGTATTTTGAAAAAAATGGTTCCGGCTTGATGAATCATATTCATTTTGCCGAAGATGCTTATCAGGCATTACACGAAGTAGATGCCTTGGCGATATGCACCGAGTGGAGTATTTTCAGAACACCGAATTGGGATCAGATGCGCGAACAAATGAAGCATCATGTTATTTTTGATGGCCGTAATCTTTTCGACATCAGCGATATGCAAGACGCAGGATTTTATTATAATTCTATGGGACGTAAGGTTATTGGGGTAAAATAATATAGCAAGCATTGAAGAATGCAGTAAACAGAAAATTATGAAAAGAGTATTGATAACCGGAGGAGCCGGATTTTTAGGTTCGCATTTGTGCGATCGTTTTATAAAGGAAGGTTATCATGTCATTGCCATGGATAATCTGATTACCGGTAATCTCAAAAATATCGAACATCTGTTTCAGCTCGAGCATTTCGAATTTTACCATCATGATGTGAGTAAGTTTGTTCATGTACCTGGCAACTTAGATTATATCCTGCACTTTGCCTCACCGGCTAGTCCGATTGATTATTTAAAAATGCCCATTCAAACCTTAAAAGTGGGTTCGCTGGGTACGCATAACTTATTGGGATTGGCTAAGCAAAAGCAAGCCCGCATGTTAATTGCGTCTACTTCTGAAGTGTATGGCGACCCTTTGGTGCATCCGCAAAACGAAGAGTATTGGGGCAATGTAAATCCGATCGGACCACGCGGTGTATACGACGAAGCCAAGCGTTTTCAAGAAGCGATTACTATGGCCTATCATACCTTTCATGGTTTGGAGACGCGCATTGTGCGCATCTTTAATACGTATGGTCCGCGTATGCGACTAGATGATGGTCGTGCTCTACCGGCCTTTATGAGTCAGGCCTTAACCGGAAAGGATATTACCGTTTTTGGCGACGGATCGCAGACGCGTTCGTTTTGTTATGTTAGTGATTTGGTAGAAGGGATCTATCGTTTGCTGTTGAGCGATTATGCTTATCCGGTAAACATTGGCAATCCGAATGAAATTTCATTAAAAGATTTTGCCGAAGAAATTCAACGACTGATAGGGGGAACTTCACGTATTGTTTATGAACCTTTACCGCAAGATGATCCGAAGCAACGACAGCCCGATATTAGCAGAGCCAAAGAGGTATTAGGTTGGGAGCCCAAGGTTGATCGCAAAGAGGGTTTGCAAATTACCTTAGACTATTTCCGGAAAGAGTTAGGTGTTTAGTATGCCCAAAATATTTACGTATGCATGGCTTTCGATGATTGCGAGAGCCCTGCTGTTTGTAGCTGCTGTATCTACACATCGTCGTATCATGGGTATGGAGTTGAGTTACTTGCTTATCGGCCTTTTGTTACTTTGGAGTTTGTTTGATACCTGGCAGCGTAGAAAGAAGAATAGATGGTTACGCAGTTAGCTTATAGTGCATGGTTTGTAGAACTAGCAAATCAAGTTTATATTTGATGAAAAATAAGTTATGACCACTGCAGAACTTAAATTGGAAATTGTAAGAAAAATCGATTTACTTGAGAGTAGTCAACTAGATGAGTTATCTAGTTTTGTTGAAAATATGGTTCATGAAAATATTAACTTGGACGAATGGAATAGGCTTCCTAAGGAACAAAAAGATGGGATAATTGCAGGTCTAGTTGATTTTGATAAAAATGGGGGGACGGACCATGCGTTAGTAATGGCAAGAGTAAGACATAAAATTACCAATGCGTAAAGACATACAATGGTCATCGCTGGCTGAATTGGATTTGAATAAAATCATTGATTATCTGTTGTATTCTTGGAATGTTGAGGTTGCCGAAGATTTTTTAGATATTCTTGAGGATAGTATAACTCGTATACAAGAGCACCCTGAAAGTTACAGGATCATTGATCCGATAAGAAAAGTGAGAAAATGTGTCGTCACAAAACATAATACGATTTACTATACTGAGGTAGACAATGTTATTGAAATCATCAGGTTATTTGACACTAGGCAAGATCCGGGCAAACTCTACGTTAAATAAATCGCCAACAGATGAGAACAATCGGTTCTACAGGTGATTAACGATTTTGATTCGTGCAAGCGCATTAATCTGTAAGTTTATTAAATGCCGTGTCTGACTGCTAAAACGTAAACGGAAAGGGTAAGCCCAAATCTTGATACTCACCAATGGGTAGCCAGCGATTTTGATGGGGATGCAGAAACTCTAAACAGCGGGTGCCGATTTTTAATTTATAGTCGAGATGCGGATAGCCGGGTACAAAATAACCGGGATAATAAAAATACATGCCTAGTTGTTTGCAAAAATCAATTTGTAAGTAAATCATAAATCGGCCCATGCTATGCTTCTCATAATCGGGATGGTAGAATGAGGAGATACCTTGGGCACTTTGATCGCCACAATCAAAAAAGCTGCAGCCAACTAATTCATCACCATCATAGAGCTCCAATTGTTGGGTATCGAATATCGAATCGCTGCCTTGATCCCAACCATATAATAAGTTGTTTATGGTTGGAGACATTTGAAACGACATAGCCTGTCGATATTGTCGATACAAGAGATGGTGTCTGTCGTCGAGTTGCAAGGGTTTACATTCGATACGAAAGTCCGGATTTCTTTTTTCGAGCTTACGAAAGGTAGAACTATGTTGATACGTAGGGAGGACTAATCGCAACCATAAGGTGCGAAATATTTTTTGATCGAAGGTGATGAATTCTGTAGTAAAAATACTGGGTCCCATTCTAAACCAGCCGAGAGACAATACCTCATCGAGTTGTTCGGGCAGTAGCTGGTCGGGTTGTATAAATTCTTCGAACATGGACGGTAAAAGTAAGAGAGAATAAGAGTTTGAGCAAGTTTGCCATCTTATGGCGACAGCAAAAAATAAATTTGTATCACATACATATGTAATTTTTTTTGTACAAATTAAAGTACATAAAATGTTAACGACAACCATCAGTGAATTTAGAAAAGACATTAAGAAGTATATCAATACCGTTTCTGAAGATTTTGAAACTTTAATCATCAATAGAGGAAAAGATCAAGGTGTTGTTATCATCTCTTTAGACGAGTATAATGCTATGATGGCGACTCGTCATGAACTGTCATCAAAAAAAAATCAAAAACGCCTGGATTCAGCCATAGATAAATTGAAAAAGCAGAAGGGATTTCAAAAGAAACTGATTGAAATATGATCTTGATATTTGTCGATGAATCGTGGGAAGATTATTTGTATTGGCAAGAGACAGATAAACAAATATTGGCAAGAATCAACCAGCTGATTAAAAGTATTTCGCGTGATCCTTTTAAGGCAATCGGCAAACCAGAACCATTACGGCATAAGTATAAAGGCTTTTGGTAGAGAAAAATTGATAATGAACATCGCTTGATTTATAGAGTGGAAGGCAAACAAATACATATTGTCAAATGCAGATTTCATTATGATTAAATGAGTGTGCTAAGCACTGCAATATTAAGCGAGGCGTTATTTCGGTGTAATCAATATTCTACAATATACAGATTTTGCATTGCGGCAACGATTGTAGCGTAAAGCCCGCACGCGTGCGAAGCCGAGGAGGACTTGTAGCGAAAAGCGTGTATGCCGCCCAAAGAAAAATAAGTAATTACAGAGAGTGTAAAGGTTTATAAGCTGAGTTTCGATGTTATGGATTGCAATTGATCGTCATCGAAGTCGAGGTGTGTTACAAAGCGAACAAGATGTTTACCAAAAGGCACGCAAAATAAATTGCGCTGGGCCATGGTTTGCACATAGTCGTTAGCTAACAACGTATCGGGCAGACGAATAATTACGATATTGGTGCTGATAGGAAACATTTCTTCGACATACGATTGAGAAAGAAGCATATCCCCAATTTGTTTGGCTCGAGCATGGTCGATGCGCAACCGGTCGATATGATGATCGAGGGCATAGATGCCGGCAGCCGCTAAAAAGCCCGCCTGTCGCCAACCACCGCCCATAGCTTTTCGAAAACGACGGGCCTGTTTGATAAAGGACTGCGAACCCAGTAGGAGAGAACCGACAGGACAACCCAAGCCCTTCGATAAACAGATAGATATAGAGTCGAATAATTGTCCGTGTTGTGCCGGAGTTTCGCCGGTTTCTACCAAGGCATTGAAGAGACGGGCCCCATCGAGATGCAGCGACAGATGCTGTTGAGCACAGAGTGCACGAATGTTTTGAATTTCTTGTAAATCGTAAATACTACCGCCGCCTTTATTCATGGTATTTTCGAGAGATACCAAGCGGGTAATCGGTTGATGAATATCGTTGGCATTATTAATCACCGACTCGATTTGTGTTGCCGTGATTCGTCCTTGGTTGCCCGCCACCGTTTTCACCGACGACAAGGCATTGAGGGCTATGCCTCCGCCTTCGCTCACATACACATGCGCATATTGGTCGCAAATGACTTCGCTGCCCGGGGGGCAATGAACGCGAATAGCCAGTTGATTGGTGAGCGTGCCCGAGGTGCAGAATAGAGCGGCTTCCATGCCAAACAGCGCAGCGGCTTTCTGTTCGAGGGCGTTAACCGTGGGGTCGTCTTCAAAAACATCATCGCCCACTTCGGCCTGCATCATGGCGGCCAACATGGCGGGTGTAGGTTTAGTAAGGGTGTCGCTGCGGAGATCGATTTTCATGTTATTGCCATTAGAGAACACGAAAAATAATCAATCGACACAAGAAATAATCTTTTGCGTAAAGCTAAATTATTTAAGCTTCTTCATCAGGTCGCGGAGAAACGTAATTTCTTCTTGCAGGTGGGTAATTTGACGTTCGTATTGGTCGATGAGCTTTTCTGGAATCGTGATATGGTTGATACCGATATTGCCCTCTTGTTTACAATTATTGAACACTTGTTTTTCGTCGAAGCCCAATAGTTCGAAAGGGTCGATGTCTAACAAATCGGCAACTTGATTGAGGCGATTGATAGTGAGTTGGGTTTCGCCCGATTCGATTTTAGAGTAGGCGCGGGTACTGAGTCCGAGTTCTCCTGCCAAGAAATCTTGCGAAAAATTTTTCAGCTCTCGGATTTGTTTAATCTTGGCGCCGGGTTCTTGAATGATCATAATAGGAAGTAATAGTTCAAAATTAGAAGAATTTCTTCGAAATTTGGAACAAATTGTTCCGGTTCGGACCTCTTGCTTGGTTTACCTTTGCCACAGAAACCTAACCCGTTTTGTGATTTGTCACCAACCGAAATGAAAAAGATGTCTGTTATACCCCTACACACCATGCCGGCTGCTGTTATTTGTGAAATCCTGCAAGCCGAATCTCAACAGCTAATACCCATAAGTCATGAGCATCTTGCCAACTTACCCCAACAACAAGGCATACTTTGTTGGTGGTTGCGTAAGCGGGCAGCCCCCAATTTGTTTAATCTTTACCTCGAAGTAAAAGACTATCCTGTGCTTTGCAGAAAAAGCGCAGCGGGCGAAGAGTGGTTATTGGTTTATGTAGAAACTTTTTTGAGAGATAGTAAAGTACCCAATACCATACAACACCAAGTGAGACATACCCTGACCCAAAAGCATACGATGGGTCATGTAAAGAATGGCACCTTATCGGCACTACGAAGCAGAATAGCCGCCCTATTAGGCAATGATTTATTAGAGACAGACATAGAAAACAAGGTTACACTTTTTATACAAACTCATATGCGGGTGAGTTACCGTTTGCATGATTCTTTATCGGCAGCAGCAGCGAAAGCGGTTGAGGTAAATTGGGTACAGCAATTACGACCTCTACTCAATTTTCGATATAACGAAAATGCCAGTCTGCAGGCAGGAAATCATGTGAGTCGTTTATGTAAGATACGTTGTCGGGAGGTAGTGAAAAATACAAGAAGGCGATTGAGGTGAGAATGATATGAATGTCGTAAAAGTGCCGAATGATGTCGTAAAAGTGCTGAAATATGTCGTAAAAGTTCAAAATAAGAACTTTTAATGCACATATTTTATCTTTTGGGCTTTTACATTTGGTTTAGGATAAAACCAACCTTGATTTATAACGACGCCAAATTTTACGCTAAAAACGATAATTCTTTCAAACCAAAACATTGATATGAGACGCCCTGACCAAATGATTTATAACTTTTTGATTGCAAATGGAATTGCTAATACCCCTGCATGTAACGATGCTGCTATCCAAGCCTGGGGACTTAATTTGATTAATGTATATGAGCATTATAATTCTTATTTGCAAAATGTCTTAGCCCATGATGCACCGGGTCCAATTGAAAAACATCCGTATTTAGATACCTATGAAGCCGACTTTGACTTGCAACATGGGGGATTTCTACTCTTGGGAACATTTCCACCATCTTCTTATTTCAATAATTTAGGTCTAGCAAATTTACCCAATCCGAATATCCAGAATAATATACCAACGCATTATTACTATGGGAATACGGCTGTCTTGTGGGATTACTTGTTTGGTCTGCAGGGCCTGGAATTAACCATTCCAGCAATACGATCTGTATTAAAAAAACATCAGGTTTCTATCTCTGATGTCTTTTCTTATGCGCAGAGGAGAGTCATGCGAAAAGCTGATGATGCGCAATATAGAAACATTGTGCTCAATTGCCGGATCGGTGAGGTGTTTCAGCCATCGTCAAAGATTCATACCCTCCTTTTTACCAGCGGGAGTCTGCGCACATTTTTAGGAAACAATACGTCTGCCCTAACCGGATTCCGGTGGATATTAGAGGATTGCTTGGATGGCCTTTCTCACTTTACGATTTCAGGAAGTCAAGATGGAAATGGCCCATACCATCCTATTAACCCACAGGGTGTTCAGGCGGCTCTCTTACAGCAAGACGGTGGAATTATTTGGTGGTTGCGATCATCATCCAAACAAATTCGAATTATCAATTTGCCAAGTCCAGCTGGCAATGCAGCCATACGAATGCCCAACACGCCTTTCTTCAGGAAATGGGTGAATTATAAACTGACGGCAAATGGCATACAAGCATTGTTAGGCATGAATGACAATGTCAGAGAATTCTTACACAATCACCCAGGGATATTTACGAATACCCCAACACAGCAATATCGGAGAGAGGTTTATCAGATGGTGTTGAACGGTACGATTAACCAAATCTAATTGAGGATAAAGTATGGATTCATCTTTATGCAACCAAAGCCCTCAAAGAAAGGATAAATAAAATCCCAAAAGCATCATTTTAATAATAGTACACATAATCCAAAAACAAAACCCGTTTTAATGAAAAAAATAATCTTCTCATCCTTGTTCCTATTCGGAATAATCATGCAATCTCATGCAACCGATCGCTTTGTTGATCCCTTACTATCTGCAGGCAATGGCACTACCCTTTTTAATTCAATTAGTGCGGCTATTTCAGCTTGTGTGAATGGTGATCGTGTAATTATACCTGCTGGAACCTACAGCGAACCGTCGATTACTATTGACAAGTCGATTACTATTATGCCGCAAGTAGCAGGCACTATCGTTAACCTTAATGCAGACATCACGATTACAGGATTTGGAGGCATGAAGTTGCAGCTGATAGGCATTAGCATGATTGCGAGAAATATTTATACCAATGGGGTTACTGGAGGCTCTGCTACCAGTAGAGCGAAAGTTTCGTTGATAGATTGTAAAGCTGATAATTTTTTTTTCGAAAACAATTGGTATGAATTGAATGTGATTCGGTGTACGAACTTATCATCTGTAAGATTTAGATATGGCAATATCATCCTTTCAAACACAAGTACACTTTACGTATCTGATGAACCATTGCAGAATCTCAGCAACTCAAGGATTTTAATCATTCAAGATAGTATTGATCATATCGAATTTCGAAATGATGACCATAGTTGTGTGCTGGCCAATTGCTTGCTGAGGGAATTATTTTTTTGGAAATGGAATACCCTCACCACCAATACTAATTATATCCGAAATAATGATTTTCAATCTGGAGCGAAATTATTGATGGGATATGGAGCCCCCGGATACAATCAGGAATTTTCTTCCAATAACTTTTTAGGTAGTTTGATATATAGTCAGAATGCTGATGGATGTGGAACTGGATATTATGATGGAGCAATCGGTGGTTGCGGTTATAACGTTTATTTTAGCTCCTCATATTCCCTATTTCCCTACCCAACTACAGCAGGCTTTGTTAAATGGACTTACACTGGGATTGATTTGCCTTGCCCAATTCCCGGTTCAGGCAATCCGCTCGTACTTACAAAAATCATTGGCTCAACCGGAACAAATACCAATGCTGGTAATCCGGCACATGATTATTACGACCTAGACCTCACCGTTAACGACAGGGGGCGAAGCGGAGGACCCTATGGCACCTTAAACTACTATCCTGCCAGCAATCCGAACAACAGTAAGGCATTTATTTTCGATTTAGACATGTCGTCTGACTTATTTTCTGGTCAGCAGGTAAATATTAAAGCCAAGGGTTACCATAAGAATTAGGCACCGCTTACATGAACATTCATAATTTATCAGCATTATTATTGAAATGAAAAAGATCATTGTATTCTGCTTTATGTTCTTTTTCGTGCATTGCGGAAATGCCCAGTTTATAAGTTCTGCCGAATATTTTTGGGGACAGTTTGATCCAGGCACTGGAAATGGCACAGCTGCAGGCAGTGAAAAGGGGGCTTCTTCTTCCGGTTGCTTGCTGGCAGGAAATGTGCCCCTGAATTGTACTTTCTGCTTGTGCCTGCGCTCGCGCTTGCGCCTGACAAGCTTTGTCAATGCCGTCTTGTCTGCCTCTCGATTCACTCCATAGGGGGTCCAATTCTTCGAGGTCGAGAGGGA
>JBEISB010000061.1:0-11029 GCA_040375635.1 Chitinophagaceae bacterium
CAAAAGCTTATCTGCCAAATAATAATCAAAAATATTTCGAGAGCGATTATAATTTGATGGATTGGCTGCGCCAGTTTGTGCCTGATACCGTTAAAGATGCCGACGAAGATTTCTTACGGGGCTTCTTCGGAAAAATGTTATTCAATGGCGATGAGCTCAATAAAAAAACTAAGGTGCTCAGCGGAGGCGAAAAGGTGCGTTGTATGATTAGTCGCATGATGCTGCAAAACCCAAATTGTATTATTCTCGACGAGCCTACTAATCACCTCGACCTCGAGAGTATTACAGCCTTTAATAATGGCACCCTCGATTTTCCGGGCGTTATCCTCATGGCTACCCACGATCAGGCTTTTGCCGACTCCGTTTGTAATCGCATCATCGAGCTAACCCCTAAAGGCATCATCGATCGCATTTGCAATTACGAAGAGTACCTCGATAATGAGCGTGTGCAAGAATTACGCGCCGAAATGTATAGCTAAATCATCAGAGAGGATATTCAATGAATGTCCTCTTTTTTGTCATCAACGCAGTGCCTCTATGATGCGGGGTTGCGTCGCACCCTTCAGCAACAATAAGTAACTGAGCGTATCGAGCCGTTATCGAAGTTTGTTTCTGCTTTGATACCTACAACTTCTTCATCTTCCAACCTTTCTGCTGACAGTACGCTAAAAAAAGGGGCAAGGTATATTGCAATCGATCCCAGGCTTTATCGCTATCATGAAACACAATAATCGAACCGGCCTTGGTGGCTTGTATTACGTTTTGCAGACAAGCTTCGGGTGAAAGGGTTGTGTCAAAATCGCCACTCAATACATCCCACATGATAATTCGTGTATTCGGAAAGAGTCGTGATACGCCCATAGACTGAGCATGGGTGATTCGACCATAAGGAGGTCTAAACAAACGACTATGAATATATCGAGAGGCTGTTCGAATGTTTTTATAATATTCGATGTTGCGCGTCTTCCAACCATTGAGGTGATTTTGGGTATGGTTACCCACCGAATGACCGGCATCTAGTATCTGCTGGTAGACTTCCGGATAGGCCATTACATTTTTACCGATACAAAAAAAAGTCGCCTTAGCATTGTATAGTTTTAGTTGCTCTAATACAAAGGGGGTAATACTAGGGTGTGGACCATCATCGAAGGTGAGGTAAACGCTATTGGCATGCTCTTTTATATGCCATACACAGTTGGCATAAGCGGCTTTCAATAATCGTGGGGTCTTAACCAAATAGTTTCTCATTCCGATTGGCTGGGATACTTCGTTGCATCAAATATCAGTAATTAAACCGATTTCTCAGCAACTAAGGTAGAAACAAAACTATCTATGCGGTTTAGGGTTTATTTTCGCCCCCCAATTCCTACTATCATGTCTACAACTGTAAGAACCCGATTTGCGCCTAGCCCTACCGGCGGCCTGCATCTTGGTGGTGTGCGCACAGCTTTATTTAGCTATCTCTTTGCCAAAAAACATGGCGGACAATTTGTGCTACGTATCGAAGATACCGACCAAAACCGCTATGTGCCCGGTGCCGAGCAGTATATTATCGATTGCCTCGAATGGTGTGGAATTAGTCCAGACGAAGGTCCCCACCGCGAAGGTCCTTATGCGCCTTACCGCCAAAGCGAGCGCAAAGCATCGTATAAAGACTATGCCCTACAACTCGTAGAAAATGGGTTTGCCTATTATGCCTTTGATACTCCCGCCGAGCTAGAAGCCATGCGCGAAGCCTTACGCAGCGAACAAAATCCTTCGCCACAATACGATCACCACACACGCATGCAGATGCGCAATTCCTTGTCGTTACCCGCTCACGAAACCCAAGCTCTCCTAGAGGCACAAATGCCTTATGTGATTCGGATAAAGATGCCAGCTAACGAAAGTATCGCCTTTCAGGATATGATTCGTGGCGAAATTCATAACGATTCGAATTTAGTAGACGATAAGGTATTGCTCAAAGCCGATGGCATGCCAACTTATCACTTGGCGGTCGTTGTCGACGATTACCTGATGAAGATCACTCATGCGTTTCGGGGCGAAGAATGGCTACCTAGTGCACCGGTTCATATCAAATTATGGGAATATCTGGGTTGGAAAAACGAAATGCCGCAATGGGCTCATCTGCCCTTAATTTTAAAACCCGATGGACACGGAAAGCTTAGTAAGCGGGATGGCGACAGACTCGGTTTTCCGGTATTTGCTATGGACTGGCTCGATCCGAAAACAGAAGAAATTACCAAAGGTTTTAAAGAGTTAGGCTTCTTGCCTGAAGCCTTTATCAATTTGCTGGCCCTCCTAGGCTGGCATAGCGGCGAAGAGCAAGAGGTGTTTAATAAAGCTGAGTTGATACAGCACTTTAGTATGGAACGTGTACATAAAGGCGGGGCTAAGTTCGATTATGAAAAGGCAAAATGGTTCAATCATGAGTGGATTAAAAAGTTGGATAGCCATGACCTATGCGAACGCGTGATGCAGCTATGGCAGAGCAATGGATTTACAACTGCTCAACCCGATTACATAAGTAAAGTTGTTTCTCTGGTAAAAGATCGCTGTACCCTATTGAACGATTTTTATAGCCAATCTATTTACCTGTTTGAGTCGCCCGCATCTTTCGACCTCGAGGCCATTCGTCCAAAATGGAACGACGACAAACAAGCCTTTTTTATGGCCTGGATGCCGATACTGCAAACCCTCAATGATTGGACACTCGGTAGTATCGAAACTTCATTTAAAGACTTAGCAACCACCCTCAATTGTAAAGCCGGCGAACTACAATTACCCCTTCGGATTATGTTAGTTGGTGCCAAACATGGCATTGGGGTTTTTCAAATTGCCGAAATGATTGGCAAAGAAAATACCTTGCAACGTATCCAAAAGGTATTGGCTCAGTTAGCGAATTAAAATACAGTATACGGAAAACAAAGATCAAAGACTAAGCCACACAAAAAGGCAAAGGGGGCCGCAAGGAGTAAAGAATCGAACCGATCGAGAGCCCCTCCATGACCCGGCATGATTTGTCCTGAGTCTTTTACATGGGCCATGCGTTTTAACTTCGATTCTACCAAATCACCTACTGTGCCAATCAGCGAGGCAATCAATCCAAAACTAAACCACACGGGTAAGGAAAACCAATGTGTATTATAGCCCCAAATGCCTGCAAACACTAGCGTAAATATTATGCCACCCACGGTGCCCTCTAGGGTTTTTTTAGGAGAGATCTTGGGCGCGAAAGGTGTTTTCCCAAAAAACGATCCGGTTAAGTAGGCTAGACTATCATTCATCCAAATAAACAAAATCAGTATCAGCGGTAATAATAAACTTTGATAGCGTAACTGAACGAAAAGTCCGAGAGACAAGGATATATAGCCTAAGCCACTGAGTAGATAAATGGATGATTTATTTTTTCGAAAGAGAAAAAATATGGCCAAAGCGCCCAAACAAATTCCTAAGAATTGAAACAGAAAGGGTTGCAATGTTGAAGCGGCAGTTGAAGCACAAGTACCAAGCGGAAGGGCAACTACCCATAAAAACAAAGCAAGTCCAACGACAATAAAATTCACTTTTTCGTTAGTACGAAACTGTGTGCTAAAAATATGTTCTAGCAGCTTAGCGTATTCTTTCAAACACAGAAAACAAACTACCAGAAACAAGGCCAAAAATGACCATTCGTTGCTTAGGAAGCCCGCCATCATAACGATACTAAATACAATCGCACTGCCAAGGCGTGTAAAAAAAGTAGGTAGATGTAATGCCATATTAATTTTTGTTGGGGTCTTTCGCGTGGCCGTCTAATAGGGCTTGTGCTTCTTCTAATTTTTCGACAGGTACATGCACTTCTACCATACCAAAGGCTAAATAAGAACTATCTTGCTTATTGAGAATCACGCAGGCAATGCCTTCGTTTTCGAGATTTCCTTTGATGGCTTCTGCTTCGAAGCGACTACTGGTTTTGTATAAACAGGTCCAATTCATAATTTATATTGAGGTTGAAATATCAGGCGTATCGTCTTTTTCTACTTCGCACAAAACAAAGGGCTGACGATGTTGATTAAAATAATAGAGAACGAGTATCAACACACTCCCGCAACTAATGCCTATCCAAATTGGCACATCAGGTAACTCTTTGATACTGCCAGCTATCGTACCGGATTCGTAAAGATAAACGATAAGCACGCTAACAAGATTATTGATAAAATGCATCAAGATACTAAGCCAAAGACTACCACTAAAATAATAGACTACGCCCAAAAGCAAGCCCAAAAAAACACGGGGCAAAAAGCCACTCACTTGTCCGTGAAAAGCACTAAAAACAATAGCTACCAATACAAGCACTACCCAATGATTTTTCCGAAAAGCATTCATCAACAATTGTTGTAAACAACCCCGAAAAAAAATCTCTTCAATCAAAGCCGGTACCAAACAAATGGCTAAAACATTATTTAAAAAGCCTAACAAAGTTTTGGCATGTAGCATTCTTTCGGCCATTCGATCGTACTCAGCATCTAAGGATTCAAATTGTTTCAGAAAAGGAATCATGCGAACGCCTTGTTCAATGAGACTGGTAAAGGGTATGGCTAAAGCAATGACAACAATAGACAATATCCAAAATAATCGCTTTGACGAAGGGGTGAGTCCAAGGTATTGTGCCGGTTTCGGGTAAGCTAGATAAGCGAATAATGCAGCCGGTAATAATAAGAGAAAGGCAAGTAATATACTGTTTAGCCATTTCAAACTGTTCGACATCTCGGCAGGTATGTCTTTTAGCTCGCTTACTTCTACAGAGCTTAATCCCGTAAGATACATACTGAGCTTGTCGACTAAAAAACCACCCGTAAGCCAACAGAGAGATAAGATGGCGCAAAACACCACAAATTGCATCGA
Source organism: Chitinophagaceae bacterium (assembly GCA_040375635.1). Lineage (GTDB taxonomy): Bacteria > Bacteroidota > Bacteroidia > Chitinophagales > Chitinophagaceae > OLB11. Next base: position 4,888 of record JBEISB010000061.1, read on the forward strand.
AGGCTTATAATAAGTAATGTAACGGTTGAGCATGGGCATATGAAAAGACAAAGATAAGGGCTGTCGCCGAAATGACTTTCGATGATGTACTTTCGTGTTATGAAGTATATAAAACTCTGTTTTGACAATGTAAACGACGAGCAGGCCGATATCATTAGCGCCTTGTTAGATCACGAAGAACCTTTAGGCTTTGAACTAAATGGTCAACAGTTGTTTGTTTATTTTTCGGCAGATGGTTATGATGAAACCAATATCCTCAATCTGCTTCAACCGTTTTCGTTTTCTTTTACTACTTCTGAAATCGCGCACGAAAATTGGAACCAGCAATGGGAGTCAAACTTCGAGCCTATTCTGATTAATAATCTAGTTGGCGTTAGGGCTGCTTTTCATGCCCCACTCTCTGAATGTGAGTATGATATTGTGATTACCCCCAAAATGAGTTTCGGCACCGGACATCACGAAACTACCCGCATGATGCTCGAATATCTGTGCGAGGTAGATTGTGCCGGCAAATCAGTTTTTGATTTTGGTTGTGGAACGGGCGTCTTAGCCATCTTCGCCGCTTTACGAGGTGCCCATCCTCTTTTGGGTATCGATAACGACGAGTGGAGTGTGGAGAATGCCCGCGAAAATGCCGATAACAATGGAGGGAGTGCGATACAAATTTCAGGCATGAGCATAGAAGAGGTAGAGGGTAGTTATGATTTGATACTCGCCAATATCAACCTCAATATTTTATTAGCCCATCGCTCATCACTCAAACGCTTACTTGCTCCTGGCGGAACCCTTATCCTCAGCGGTGTTTTACTAAGCGATATTCCTCAACTCGAGAAGGCATTTGGCGAATGCGGACTCACCTTACGCAGCCAAAAACAAAAGAAAGACTGGGTTGCCCTTCTCCTCAATTAACCGAACGATGGTTGCATTTTCAGCGTTATAAACCTATATTCGCGGGTTACAATTGTATTATTACGAAATGGTAAACGAGTTTATTTTAATCATATTGGCTTATCTTCTGGGTTCTATTCCCACAGCTGTTTGGGTAAGCCAGTACTTTTTCGGCATCGATATTCGCCATTACGGAAGCGGCAATGCCGGGGCTACCAATACCTTTCGGGTATTGGGATCCAAAGCCGGAAGCTTTGTTTTTGTTGTAGACATGCTGAAAGGTTTTATGGCTGTTGATTTGGCTTATTTTATTGCCAAGTATCAACTCGATAATATGGCGCTCACCAACTTTCAGGTTTTGTTGGGTATTGCCGCTGTGCTCGGACATATCTTTCCTATCTGGGCCAATTTTAAAGGCGGAAAAGGTATTGCCACCTTGTTTGGTATGATACTCGCTATTCAGCCCTTAGTAGCGGCCAGTTTGGTAGCGGTATTTTTCTTTATGTTGTTTCTCACCCGCTATGTTTCACTAAGCTCTATCGTGGCCAGCATCGCCTTTCCGGTATTGATCTTTTTCATCTTTCACGAGCCTGAACTTATGTACAGAGTCTTTGCGGTGGCAACAGCTTGCTTGGTGGTGATTACGCATCATAAAAACATTAACCGCCTTCTCAATGGCAATGAGAGTAAGGTGCCTTTGTTTCGTAAAAAGAACGCCTAGCTGAGCAATGTATTCATTAGGCTACGTCAAAATTTTGCTTTGTACCTCAGCTTAATTTCCTTCTTCGGCATCGTCCCGCTTTTCACTACAAGTCCTCGTCGCCTTTCGGCTCCTGTGGGCTTTCGTTGCAATCGGGGGTAGTATTCATCGGCTTTCCTGTAATTAGGCTAAGCAACAAAATAGCCATCTATCATGATGACTCATTTTAGTCTTTTCTTAGAATCGCCAAGCTATGCTTGCAATATCTCTTTACTTTCTTTAATCAATCTCTCTTGCTTGTACGATGCAAAACTTGCCTTATTTTGCACCCCGTGAAAGGCTTCTCTTTTTTTTCGCCGCTGGGCATTCGCCTACTTGTTTGTTTGCTGAGCCTCATAGGGTATCAACCCCTTAAGGCACAAGATTCTTGTCGCTTACAAGTTAGCTTACTCACTTGCGGTAGCGGTGAGGATTTGTATTCTTGTTACGGACATAGTGCCCTGCGGATTAGCGATACTTGTCGGGGCAGCGATTGGGTATATAATTACGGCACCTTCAACTTTGGAGATCCTGATTTTTACTGGAAGTTTACCCGAGGCAAACTTGCCTATTATCTCAATGTTGAGTCGTTTACAGGCTTTATGCAAAACTATGCCCAAGAAGGGCGTCGGGTGCAGGAACAAGTACTCGACTTAACCGCTGCCGATGCCTTAGCCATACAATCTTTTTTACAGAACAACGCCAAAGAAGAAAACAAATATTATCGCTACGATTTTTTATTCGACAATTGTTCAACTCGCTTGCGTGATATATTTCCCCGCCAATTCAAACAACGATTTCATTTCGGTCATGCGATGAGCAACGACAGCTGTAGCTTTCGCGAAGTTCTCGATTTTTATGAGCGTCGTATCCCGGCCACCCGCCTCGGCATTAATCTGTTGATGTCGCATCGGGTAGATGAAAGAATGAACAATGAACAAAGTATGTTTTTGCCCGATTTCCTGATGGGTGGCATGTCGGATGCTACCCTCGATGGACATTTTATCGTTAAGCAAACCCGCGAACTTTTACCTGATGTGCAAATCATGTCATCACCCACCAACTGGGCAAGCTATTCGGCCTGGCTCTTATTGCTGTCCATTGTATTTCTATCCTTAGCCAAACCAGGCATCCGAAAATATCTACTCTATTTTGATGTTTTCTTTTTTATGATACTCGGCCTATTGGGTTGCTTTATGTTGTTTATGTGGCTGGGCACCGAACATGAGGTTTGTCGCTATAACCGAAATTTACTCTGGGCCTTTCCGCTTCATCTCATCTTTGCCTTTCTCTTAGCCCGCGATTCGCCCAAAGTTCAGCCTTATGCCCGCTATGCTTCGTCGTTAATTGTGCTCTCTTTTTTCTATAGTTTTTTTGCCGAGCAAGATTTTCCTTCGGAGATCACGCCAATGCTGTGGCTCATTCTTTTTAGACTCAGCAAATACTCAAGTCGTATACAGTGGAGTCAAGTCTCCCAAACTTTCCGATATGCATCTTCTGCCCGATCATAGTCGCTTTGCCGGTTGTGGCTATTTCCGATATGGTAAGGGCCCGCTACTTGTTTTGCTGCATGGCTTTGGCGAAGATTCACGCATCTGGCAGTATCAGATTGAGGCATTGCAAGACTATTATACTGTGGTGGTTCCCGACCTACCCGGTAGCGGGGGCTCTGTATTACCTCACGAACCTTTGCGTATCGAAAGCATGGCCGATTTTGTGAAAGAAATTCTCCATCAAGAAAATGCCAAAAAAGTTGTTATGTTCGGTCATTCTATGGGAGGATATATCACATTAGCCTTTGCCGAAAAATATCCCGAAACCCTTTGCGGCTTCGGATTAATTCATTCAAGTACCTATGCCGATGATGCAGCCAAAATAGAAACTCGCCGTAAAGCGATACAATGGATACGCAACGAAGGGAAAGCTGCCTTTTTACGCGCCATGATTCCGAATTTGTATAGCGAATGGTCAAAACAAAATAGACAAACCGACATAGAAGCGCATTTCCGTATGGCCCTCGAAACTTCTGACGAGAGCTTGATAGCCGCTTACGAAGCGATGATAATGCGCCCCGACCGCACAAGCGTTTTGCGTAACGCCACGGTGCCCGTATTGTTTGTCATTGGCGAAAGAGATAATGCGGTTCCTCCTATTCATTCTTTCGAACAATGCTGCTTACCCAATATATCCTCGGTATCCTTCTTAACCGATTGCGGACATACCGGTATGTTTGAAGTCCGCGACCGCATGAACGCTATTCTACATAGCTTTTGCGAATTCATTTTCGGTTAAAATCGCTTACTTTTGTAAATCTTGAAAAAACTAATTCCCATACTGTTGGTTCTGCTTTCGCATATGGCTATCGCCTCTCATATTGTGGGGGGTGAACTGTCTTATCGCTGCGTGGGCACAAATGCATATGAAATTACTCTCAATTTATATCGCGATTGTTTACCGCCCTCGATGGGTGGGGGCAACCCAGCAGCACTAGCCGACGATGATCCTGCCTATCTCAGTATCTATCGCGGGACTTCCTTCTATCGTTTTGATTCGGTATTTGCTGGCAGCAGTATCATAGTACCCGTTAATTTTAGTAACGAGTGTATTAATAACCCACCCGCAACTTGTATTAACCGCTTGCAGTTTAAGTATGTGGTGAATTTACCTACGAGCAATCAGACCTATACCGTGATCTGCCAGCGTTGTTGCCGTAATGGATCCATCAATAATATCTCTAATCCCGGCAATACGGGTGCCTCCTACACCTGTACCATTCCGCCTTCGCCCATTGTATGCAATTCGAGTGCGGTATTTCAGAACTATCCGCCACAAATCATTTGTGTCAACAATCCCTTGGTATATGATCATTCTGCCTTTGATGCCGATGGAGACTCTCTCTCCTACTCGTTTTGTAATGCCCTGCAAGGTGCTGACCCCAGTGATCCGAAACCGATTATCAATGCCTCTTTTTTACCCTCAGTAAACTCGGTGAATTACATTTCTCCCTTAAGTGGCTCCTTACCCATGGCCGGAAATCCGGTGTTGCAAATCGATCAAAAAACCGGTTTGATTACAGGTACACCCAATCTGATGGGTCGCTTTGTGGTGAATGTATGTTGTACGGAATGGCGCAATGGTAACCCTATCAACGTGGTGAACCGTGAATTTCAATTTGTGGTTACCAATTGCTCTAAGGCTGTGGTTGCCAATACCCCGCAATTTTCTGATGAGCCTAATACCTATGTGGTGAATTGTAAAGATTATACGGTACACTTTTTAAATTCTAGTTCGGGAGGGTTTCGGTATTTCTGGGATTTTGGCGTAACGAGCAGCAATAGCGATACCAGTCTTTTGGCCGAACCTACTTTTACCTATCCCGATACAGGGACCTATGTGGTAAGACTCATAGTAAATAAAGGATCGAACTGCCCTGACAGTATTACCCGACTCGTAAAGATTTATCCTGAGTTTACTGCCGATTTCGATTTCAAAGGAGCCCTTTGTCCTAATGAGCCTATTGACTTTATCGACAAATCAACCTCTACTAGCAATACTATCAATACTTGGCATTGGAGTTTTGGTGATGGTAATGTGAGTACCCTGCAAAATCCAACCCATACCTATGCCAATGTGGGTAATAACTTTCCGGTGACCCTAATTTCGGGCAATGCCTATGGTTGTCGTGATACGGCCTCGAAAGTACTGTCGATACCCCTAGTTCATGTAAACGCTGGCAACGATACTGTGATTGTAAAAAACACAACGTATACCTTTCATGGCAGTGGTGCCTCCGACTATATCTGGTCGCCGAGTACCTTACTCAACAATCCCTTTATCTTTAATCCCCAAGCTACCTTTACCGATACAGGTCGCTACACGTTTTTCTTAAAAGGCATTACCGATAATGGCTGTGCCGGATATGATACAGTAACCATAACCGTTGCCAACGGACCTTACCTAAATATCCCCAATGCCTTTTCTCCCAATGGCGATGGTAATAACGATTACTTCGAAGTTTTAGCAGCCGGTTTTAAACGCGTAAACTATTACCGCATTTATAACCGATGGGGACAACAAGTCTTTTATTCAAATAATTTTAAACGGGGCTGGGATGGAAACTTTCAAGGAACACCTTGCGAAACCGGCACCTATTTTTATTTGCTGAGTGCCACCGGAACCGATGATAAAGAGGTGATTCTGAAAGGCGATGTAACCTTATTACGATAACATGATGAGAACTGTATTGATCACCGGAGCTACCTCTGGTATTGGACAAAGTACGGCCCATTTGCTGGCCGAAAAAGGTTTTACTTTAATCGTTACGGGACGAAGAAAAGAACGACTCGAAGCCCTGAAGGCCGAGTTAGAAAGTAAATACACATCGCCGGTACATACTTTATGCTTTGATGTGAGAAACCTCGAAGAAACCCAAGCTGCCCTATCATCGCTAAACGAACAACAATTTCCGGTGATTGATATCCTGATTAACAATGCAGGACTAGCCGCCGGCATGGG
>JBEISB010000130.1:0-6538 GCA_040375635.1 Chitinophagaceae bacterium
TAGCCATGCGAGCAATATCTTCGCGCGACGCCACATATCGGCTGGCTTCTTCGGGATTAAAATTACGGGCACTCACGGTTGCCATGGTATTATTTACTTGTCCTTTTTTATTCCGAACCACTACCGTTTTCATATCCCGAGCCCCTGCACTCAATTCAATCTGCAATTGGGTTTCTTTTCCGCTGTTAAGTTCTATGTTTTCGAGAGTTCGATCGATATACCCCATATACGAGGCAATTACCCGATACCGATGCACAGGAATTTGTGTAATGATAAAATCGCCATTGGCATTGGTTTTCCCACCGGCGATTAGTGTGGAGTCTACATAAATTTTAATAGTGGCACCTGCTAAGGGCTGGTGTAAATCTTTATCTGCAATGCTACCCCTTAGTGTTTGCGTTATGGGGGATTGAGCTAATGTTGTAATAGCCGCTAAGAAAATAGGAATTAGAGTAACTATTTTTTTCATGAGTAACGAATTTGAAACGAAAGTAGAACCGGTTAAGGATGGAGGAAATAACCGAGGTTAGTTTTTTATCCTCATGACCGTATGCGGGGATCAATGAGTCGATATAAAAAATCGACAAGAAGATTAACTAGAATAAAAATGCTGGCAGTAAATAAGACCGATCCCATTACAACTGGGAAGTCGAATTTATTGAGGGCATCAACCGTAATCTTGCCCAATCCCTTCCACCCAAAAATATATTCGATAAAAAAAGAGCCGGCGAGCAGTTCAGCAAACCATCCCGATATCGATGTGATTACCGGATTAAGGGCATTGCGAAGCGCATGTTTCCATAGCATTTTTCGTTGGCTTAATCCTTTGGCTAATGCCGTGCGGATATAATCTTGCTTCAATACATCTAACATCGAGCTGCGCGTAATCTGAACGATAATGGCTAAGGGACGAATCGATAAGGTGAGCACGGGCAAGACCAGGCTCTTCGCCATGAATTTCGGTTGTTGATAAGGTTCATAATCCCACATCGGTGAAATAATACTGAGGTGAGTAAAATCTTTCCATAAAAACCCTAAGAGATAGGCCAGTAAAATACCGGCAAAAAATGAAGGGGCCGAAATGCCTAAAATGCTAACCAATAAAGCCGAAGTATCCATCCAGGTATTTTGTTTTATCGCAGCTAAGGTACCTAAGGCAATGCCAAGGAGAGATGCCAAGATGATGGCTAAACTCGCTAAGATAAGGGTTCCGGGAAACGCATCAAGAAGCATACTACTCACTTCTTTTTTGGTTTGATAGGAACGGCGGAGGTAAGGCTTTTTTAAAACAACGACTTCATGATTCCCATATCCAAACAAAATATGGTACTGATATTTTGTTTGTAATTCAGTATCATGTTGATAGAATGAGATTGGCGATAAGTCGTTAAGATACAGGGCAAATTGAAGGGGTATAGGCTTGTCGAGATTTAATTCTTTACGGATATTCTCTAGCGATTTTGCATCACTGCGTTGACCCATGGTTAGTCGTGCCGGGTCGGCGGGCAGAATCACAAAAAATAAAAAAAACACAATGGTAACTACGCCCAACAGAACGAAGAAACTAGTTAGCATTTTTTTGATGAGAAAAGAAAGCAAAGCAGATTGATTATCGCTTGGTAAGGTAAGTCAACACCTGAATACGATTTACTTTGTGGCTGAAGTATCTTGAGGAGCACTAGTTGCCGCATCTGGAAATAAGGCCGGTGCATTCGCTGCTTTTTGAATGCCCAGTTTTTGTAAGTCGGGATAATCGGCATAACTCCATTTTCCTTCTACTGTCCCGCCTTTCCAGAGCATAATGCCCGGATTGCTTCGCATGGCTGTTTTGCAAACGGTACCATCGAGGGTATAGAAGGGGATATGAAGTTGGTGTTTTTCGTTGAACAGACGGGTGTCTTTTTCAGAGGAAGCACTCAAGGCAATTAACGGAATTCCTGCAGCATGACAATCTTCTTCGAGTTTTTGTAAAGCAGATATATTATCTGTGCGGGCCTCGTCGGTGAGTTTAATAAACAAGACAAGAATATAATCTGGATATTCGAGAAGGGGGCGCGTTACATCAGTACCCTCATACGAATTGATTACAAAATCTTTGATCGAAGGCTCGTTTTGTGCGGGTTTTACTAAGGTGTTTTTTGTGTCTACAAACTCCCAAGTAAGGGTATCCTGCCATGGAATATTATTGGCCTCAAAATCTTTCAACTCACCGGTTTTCTTGTTCTTATAGGTGAGCACACTTTTATATTCAGCTTCTACATAATCGGGGCCCGGTGTCATTTCTTTTAATAAGTTATTGCCTTTCCGATAGGCAAGACAATCTTTATAAGGAAGATGATGTAATACATAGAATTGCATCCAAAGAGAAATACCCAATGATAGAAACATAATGGCAGTAGCGGTTAGATTGCCAAAGCTCTGTACAATACGTTTTCTGAAGAGCAACAGAATACTAATTAAGGCTAAGAGAACAAGGTCTTTCATGAATGACTCGTTCGCTTGGAGTTTGAAACAATCACCAAAACAACCACATTCTTTTACTTTGCCGCTAAACAGGGCGTAGGCGGTTAAAAAGGTAAAGAATACGGTAAGCAACCAGATTAAAAAAGAAAATAACTTGAAGCGATATCCAATGATGAGGGCTACACCGGCAACAATCTCAAAGGTAATCATGGCAATCGAAAAGGCTAAGGCATACCCATTCATCCATACCATCAACGAAGGCAGGTAACCCTCTTTGGCCCAGATCTCAAAAAACTCCCCCATTTTATAGGCAAGTCCTGTGGGGTCGTTGGCTTTAATTAATCCTGAAAAAATAAAGAGTAAACCAACAAAAACACGAATTACGGTTAGGGTTACAGTGAGGGCTTTATTCGTCTTGGCCATGATATTTGATTTTGAACAAATATAAGGTTTCCCTTAAAATATCAGGAGAGATGTGTTCGCCGATTAGAATCTTATTCATTATTTTTCGTTCTTTGCATCCTGATGAAAAAAATCATTATCGCTATCGACGGATTCTCGTCTACGGGTAAGAGTACATTGGCTCGACAATTAGCGGCTCGACTTGGGTATACATATGTGGACAGTGGCGCTATGTATCGGGCGGTTACTTTATTTTTTTTAGACAACCATGTCGATCTTGCGGATGATCTTGCTGTACACAAGGCCCTTGAAAAAATTAGTCTTTCGTTTATCGACAACAAGATTGCCATCAATGGCGAAGTGGTGGATGCACAGGTAAGAACCATGGCTGTTTCCAATCTGGTTAGTGAAGTCTCGGCCTTAAAAGAAGTTAGGCGCCTGGCGGTTAAACAACAGCAAGAGATGGGTATAGCTAAGGGATTGGTGATGGATGGACGCGATATTGGCACTACGGTTTTCCCGAAGGCAGAACTGAAAATCTACCTTACTTCTGATGAGCATATAAGGGCGTTACGACGATTTGAAGAAATGAAAGTAAAGACTCCAAGCATTACTATGGATGAAGTCATGGAAAACTTGAAACATCGCGATCATATCGATTCGACCCGCGAGATTAGTCCACTCCGTAAAGCCAAAGATGCCCGTGTACTCGATAATACTTCGCTTAGCATGGAGCAACAATTAGAGGTTGCAACAACCTGGGTTGCAGAAATTTTAGGATGAGGTAGCTAAATCTTGCAGTACCTCATCGATACTTCTACAGGCTGGGAAGAAGGATACCAGTTGATGGATAACCGCTTCTACTATGGCATCCGGACAAGAGGCGCCTGCCGAAATGAGCACTTTTACGGTGTCGGTACTTGGTATATAATTCTCGCTAATCATTTCGGTGTGTGAGGCAAGATCGAAATGTTGAATTTGTTGAGCGCTGAGAAGTTTACTGGCGTTTTCGATATAATAGGTAGGTAGTTTCTCTTCACATAATTCCACTAAGTGCGAAGTGTTCGAGCTATTGTAACCGCCAACTACTAGCGCCATATCAGCCTGTTCTTCTAACATGCCCAAGATGGCACCTTGATTGTCGAGGGTGGCATAACAAAGCGTATCTCTTGTATCGGCAAAACGTTCGGGTGATTCTGGATTTATACTCAGTAATACTTGCTTTAAGTAATCAGCAATCGCTTGTGTGTCGCTAGCAAGCATGGTGGTTTGGTTTACGACACCTAATGTCTCGAGGTCCTTTTCTGGATTAAAGTTCGGTGAATATTGTCCGGCAAATTCCCGGAAAAATTCGTCCGACGATTTTTCTTTACGGATATGGGCAGCCAGACGAATGGCCTCGTCCATATCTTTGATAACAACAGATGGGGCATGCGCTGTACTATGTGAAAAGGTAGCCCGGGTTTCTTCGTGTTTGGGTTTCCCATGAATCACAATAGAGTACCCCTTTTTTCCAATTTGGGCCGAGCGATTCCAGACTTTCTCAACAAAGGGACAAGTGGTATTGTATTTCACAGGATCTATACCTCGCTGTCGTAAGATGTCTTCTGTTTCGAGGGTAGTACCAAAGGCAGGAATAATCACAATATCATCGGCATTGAGTTCATCCCACTCTACATAATGCTTGCCATATGTGTCCATAATAAACCGAACGCCATGGGCGACCAGGTCGAGGTTTACCTGCGGATTATGAATCATTTCACTCAGCAAAAAAATGCGTTTTTCAGGGTTCTCATTTACCGTTTTAAAGGCAATTTCTATCGCATTTTCCACGCCATAGCAAAATCCAAAATGTCGGGCCAACAGAATCTCTATAGGGCCAAAGTGGAGTCGGGTAGGCGAAAAATCTTTTTTTAAATTATCCGCTTTCTTGCGGTATTGCTTGATTGCAGCAATAAATGGACTCCGATAGAAAGCGGGGATCTTAAATGATTTCATGATGAGGCCAAAGGTACAATCAATTTTTTGGCAAAATAGATGCTGAATTCGCCAAAGAAAACTAAAAGAAAACCCATTAACTTCGTTTCTCTTTTTTAAACAATATGAAGAAAATAGCTACCCTTTTCGCCTTAAGTTGTATGAGCCTTATGGCTAATGCACAGCATGGAACTCATTGTGGATCGCATGAAATGGATTTACAGTGGAAATATAAAAGTCCTGAATATGCGCAGGCTCGTCAACAGATAGAATCATTTACACAATCCTATATAGCGAATGCCGATCAAGCCAAAGGCACCCGCGGAACGGTATATCACATTCCTGTGGTGGTGCATGTGATTCATAATGGGGAGGCCATTGGTTCAGGCGCTAATATCTCTGTGGCGCAGATTAAATCGCAAATTGATGTCTTGAATAAGGATTATCGCAAAAAAAATACAGATTCACTCTTAACCTCTCATGCCTTTTACGGAGCTACTGCCGATTGTGAAATTGATTTTTGTTTGGCAACGAAGGATCCCAATGGAAATTATACGACAGGTATCGATCGTTTCGATTATAATAAGGCCGGATACGACTACAATGATATCGATGGTATCATCAAGCCTAACACTGTTTGGGATCATACCCGTTACCTCAATATGTGGGTATGTACTTTTGGGGGATCTGCCTCTAGTTTATTAGGATATGCCATGCCTCCGGGATCTCCTGCAGATGTTGATGGCGTGGTGATTAGTACAACTAGTTTTGGTAATGTAGGTAATGTGGCAGCACCTTACAACAAAGGAAGAACCGCTACGCATGAAGTAGGTCATTTCTTTAATCTAGAACATGTATGGGGCGATGTATTTTGTGGTGATGACCTTGTAGCGGATACGCCTCCGGCCGAAGACGCAAATTATGGTTGTCCTAATTTTCCTTTTAACGCAAATAGCACTTGTGGGGCTGGACCTTCTGGTGAGATGTACATGAACTACATGGACTATACCGATGATGCTTGTATGAAAATGTTTACGACGGGACAAAAAAATAGAATGCGTGCGGTATTGTCTACCGGTGGGGCTCGATATTCTTTAACGACTTCAAATGCTTGTCAATGGCCACTTGCCGTAAGTGAAGCTTTACAGCAAACGAAGCTCACGATTTTTCCTAATCCCTCAACGTCTCATTTTTATATTCAATCGGGGGTAGATTTTGCCGCCGATACCAAGTTCCATTTGTATAACGCTATCGGTCAGGATATTACTTCGCAGTGTACTTTTAGTAAAGAGGCTCCGAATCGTTATTACTTATCAACGACCGCTTTAACTCCGGGAACTTATTTTGTTCAAGTGGTTTCGAAAGAGAGCAGTCTTGTGAAATCAATAACGGTGATTCAATAAGGAGGTATGAAATCCTGTGCACTGCTCTTAACAACGATATGTCTTGCTTCTGCAGTTCAAGTTTCTGCCTGTTGGCATAAGAAGAAAAAGAAAATCAATACGACTTCACAACATACCCAAATTTCGACTAGGGATACGGTAAAAAACTTAGTAGTTTCTTTTATTAGCACCGGGAGTGGTATCGATTATCAATCCTTACCCGGGTTCGAAAAAAGTGTGAGTGATTTTAATGCTCGGCAACATTGTCAACTCAGCTACCGAAAGAAAAATTGGGGACGAGAAGGCGAAGTGGA
>JBEISB010000126.1:0-6763 GCA_040375635.1 Chitinophagaceae bacterium
CGAATTGATAATTTGGGCGCCGTCACAAAGAAATGTGTCTTTTCCTAATGGGAAAACGGAGGTGTGTTCGAACGGTAATACCATTTCGCCTTTGCGATTGATAATACCATATTTATCTGTATTAAAATCCTTAACAGCATAATGTTCTTGATCGTAAAAGCTGCCATCATATCGAAAAAATCCTATCGATTCTGAAACAACGCCGTAAGATTTTTCTTGACCGGATTCGTCGCAGAAGAAAAAATCTCCATCGTGACTATAATAACCAAATAGATGTTCGCTTACTTGATAAACGCCATCAAATCCGGTGGCTAGCTTAAGGGAGAAGATCGTTTTTTCTTGTGGTGTTTGGGCTGAATAAGTGGCCATGCCATCTGATGTAGGATTGGCAAAGAGCAGAAGATTTTGACATATCCCTAAAAAATGAATCCCCTCTTTATAAGAGAAGCTTTTTATCAAACTACCACTTTTACTGCGGATATGATAAACAGTGCCGTACCGAAACCAACAAAGGGTATCATAACCACAAAACAAACGAAAGTCGTGCGATAATTCTTCAAATAAAAATCGACCGGTAGAATCGAAGTGCATACTCAAGATAGCCGTATTATGCATTTCATCGTTGATATTGGTGTCTACAATCGATAAGAGGCCTGTATAGATATTATTTTCTTTTTCTAATTTCCGAAATTGGAGTGGAATTATTGGCTTCCCCTCTTTGTTGATAAGACCGTAACCATTGTCATTTTTTACAATAGCCCCTTCTTTGTATACAGCATGTACCTGTTCGTATTGCGGCGTAATACAAATTATACCCGTTTTTTTGTCAACGAACCCAAACTTTTCACCCTTTCGATAGGGGATCATATCCACTACCTCGCCATCTAATGGAATTTGATCTTTATCAAAATCTTTGTCGATGAGATCATAGTTCTCGCTATAAAATTGTTCGATGGTATCGGGTTTCTCTTGTGTTTGTGCAAACGCTTGCGTGTTGGCCATGAATAGGCCAATGAAAAGACAAAGGGAAAGACGCATGTTACGTTTATTTTAGACCTTTCGCATCTTCCAGAAACTTCGCTAATCCGATATCCGTAAGCGGATGTTTCAAAAGACCTAGAATACTGTCGAGCGGACAGGTGCAAACATCGGCTCCGGCCTCCGCGCAACGAACGATATGCAAAGAATTACGGATAGAAGCCGCTAAAATTTCGGTTTGAAACCCTTGAATGGTATATATATTGGCAATTTGTTGAATCAACTCAACACCATCCCAATTGCTATCATCAACACGACCAATAAAAGGCGATACATAAGTGGCACCCGCTTTCGCTGCTAATATTGCTTGTCCTGCAGAGAATACCAACGTGCAATTGGTTTGAATGTCATTGTCGGTAAACCATTTGATGGCTTTAATCCCGTCTTTTATCATGGGCACTTTAACAACAATATGCGGATCGATAGCCGCTAAAGCTTTTCCTTCGGCGATTATTCCTTCGAAATCGGTAGAGATTACTTCAGCACTTACGGGGGCTTTCACGATATCGCAAATGTCTTTGTAGTGCTTCATCACCGCCTCTTTACCCTGTATGCCTTCTTTGGCCATTAGGGAAGGGTTGGTTGTTACGCCATCGAGAATTCCGAGGGCATTGGCTTCAGTAATTTGGGCAAGGTTTGCGGTGTCGATGAAGAATTTCATACAGTATATGATTTAATAATTTTTGGCGAAGATAATCAGGGAATGGAAATATGCCTCATTCTCGACAGGGCACAAAAAATGGCAAGTTACTTATATCGCACCGCTCAACCACGTACCTTTGCTATGTTCCCATCCTGGAGGATTAGCAGGAGCTGGCCGTATAAGACTTGCCACTGCAAAGGTAAACGGATTTTACTCTATACCAAAACTTTTATCAAAAGCCTGATTTTATTGGGTTTTGGTAAAATCTAAGCCGTTCTACAATGGCAGTCGTTTGATAAATAATCTTACTGAAATCACCATTTCCCCTAAATAGATTTAACATTACCGAAACACCCAACCTTTGGATAATGCGACGATAAAAGCGTAAATTTGTGACGTTTGATTATAAATATTGATGTATCACTTTCGTAAATATGGTTTCCTGACGCTCTTAGCTACCCTGATGTTTGTTCAGGTTGTGGCTCGTCCTACCCATAAGCCTGTGGCACATCATCAGGTATCTCATGCAAAATCACAAGCTTCACGCAAAGGTAAGCCGGTAGTAACATCTGCGCATAAAGCGAAACCCATTGTGGCTAGTCAAGCCTTGCATCCTCAAATTCTCGCAGAGCGTCCGATTTTAAAAGCCATTGACAACAAGCCGATTCCTGCTCGTGAAACAGAAAGAGCCGTAACAGTGGTTACGATTAGCGATAGAAAACCAGTTAATAACGCATGGTCTGTCAACAATGATTTATTGTTAGCTCGGACTACACAAAAACCTTCGATGCCTGTAACAACAGCAAGTGAAGTAAAAAAAGAGGAGCCCTCTATCGCCTCATCGGTCATGGATTGGGTGAAAGATAAATATGCGACCATGATAGAGGTCCTACCCAACCAGATTTCTAATGTGATGTTGTATCGCTTTATTGATGATTGGTACGGGGTGAAATATCGTATGGGAGGCAGTACCAAAAAAGGAGTCGATTGTAGCGCATTTGTTCAAAATTTATATAAGTATGTTTTTGGGATGGATTTGGTTCGGACGGCTTGTATGCAATTCAATACCTCGAAGTTAATTATGGATCCCTGTGATTTGAAAGAAGGAGATTTGGTGTTTTTTAAAGTCAACAGTTCTCGAATTTCTCACGTCGGGGTTTACCTAAGAAACAATTTCTTTGTTCATTCTGCTAGCAGTCAAGGCGTTTCGATTGCGAGTTTAACAAGCACTTATTGGTCCAAGTATTTTGCCGGCGGAGGACGTATTCTGAATAACTAAGACAAGTCATCTTCGGATGGCTTTTTGTTGAAACTTAGTTTATAGATATCGTTTCTATTTTTTGCTCAACCGTAATGCAGTCTTTAGTTTCGCCCTATGCAAGCTTATCAAACTTTATTACAACATATTCTTGATACAGGGGCTCCGAAATCCGACAGAACCGGCACCGGAACCTTAAGTTGTTTTGGGTATCAAATGCGTTTCGATTTGCAACAAGGATTTCCGATGGTAACCACCAAAAAGTTGCACCTTAAATCGATTATTCACGAATTGCTTTGGTTTATCAAAGGCGATACCAATGTTCGGTATCTTCAAGAGCATGGGGTAAAGATTTGGGACGAATGGTCTCGTGAAGATGGCGACCTTGGGCCTGTATATGGCAAGCAATGGAGGCGCTGGGAAGGCAAACAAGGTGTAATTCATGATCAGTTACAAGATGTGATTCATCAAATGAAAACCAACCCAGATAGTCGGCGTATGATTGTGAGCGCTTGGAATGTATCGGACTTAGCAGATATGGCTTTAATGCCTTGTCATGCTATGTTTCAATTTTATGTAGCCGATCATAAATTGAGTTGTCAGCTCTATCAACGAAGTGCAGATGTATTTCTGGGTGTGCCCTTTAATATTGCGTCGTATGCCTTGTTAACGATGATGATTGCTCAAGTTTGCGAACTCGAAGTTGGCGAATTTATCCATACTTTCGGCGATGTACATCTCTATAATAATCATATCGATCAGGCTCGCCTTCAACTGCAACGAACGCCATATCCACTGCCTCAAATGAAAATCAACCCTGCTCGAAAAGATATCAATGATTTTGTATTTGAAGATTTTGAATTATTGAATTATCAGTCTCATCCACACATTAAAGCCGAAGTGGCTGTATAGTTTTATGAAGATAGCCATCATAGTTGCAGTTTCGAAAAATGGAGTCATTGGTGTGGGTAATGCCATGCCTTGGCATTTGCCGGTTGACTTAAAATATTTCAAGGCTACCACATTGCATCATCCGGTTGTTATGGGACGAAAAACATATGAGTCGATTGGTCGTTTATTGCCCGGACGAGAAAATATTATTATCACTCGCGATTCTTCTTTTCGGGTAGAAGGGGCTACAATTTGTCATAGTACAGACGAGGTGCTGGCTTATGCTGTGCAAAACGAATTCCCAAAATTATTTGTGATAGGTGGCGATAATCTCTATCAACAACTCTTACCTATTGCCGATGAGGCCTATATTACTCGTGTAGATACTATTATTGAAAACGGCACTGCGTTTTTTCCGGAATTGGATGCCACAGTATGGGAAAAGGTTTCTTCTGTGCATACAGCGAAAGATGAAAAAAATAGCTTTGATTGCGAATTTGAAGTCTACAAAAATATAGTCCATTAATGCGCTCAGCTTTTTTTATGATTGGGCAATACGTTCGGTATCGCTTAAGGGCTTATTCTGCTCATGGTATCCATTCTCCTTTTGTGTTTGCATTCGTTACAGAAATTCTGCAAGACAAAAGAATCTTCTATGCTTTTGAGGCATTGGATGATTATAGAGCCATTTTATTAGCAGATAAACAAGCCTTACCCATTGTCGATTTTGGAGCAGGTTCTCATCGTCAGCAGGCGTCATATCGCAAGGTGAATGAAATTGCTCGCACGGCTGGCAGAAATAAAAAAATGGGCGAACTCTTGTTTCGGATGGTGAATTATTTTCAACCCCGTCAAATCCTTGAGCTCGGTACCTCTTTAGGTATGGGTACTGCTTATCTTGCTGCAGGCCAAAGGGAGGCAAGGGTAATCAGCATTGAGGGCAGTCCTGCCATTGCAGCCTACGCGCAAGAAATGTTTACCCGATTCTCGTTCTCGCAGATTCAACAGGTTGTGGGGCGTTTTGATGATGTATTGCCTGATGTATTGCGTAATGGACCTGCTTTTGATTTTGTGTTTGTCGATGGAAATCATCAAGAGGAGGCAACGATTCGATATTTCAATCTATTGTTGCCACACCTTCATGAAAACAGTGTGCTTATTTTCGATGATATCCATTGGAGTAAAGGAATGCTCTCGGCTTGGCAACAAATTCAGCAGACAGAGGCTGTTACCTTGAGTATCGATTTGTTTTACTTCGGGATTGTCTTTTTTAAAAAGGAGTTTATGGTTAAGCAGCATTTTGTGCTTAGCTACGCTTAGTTGCCGGTCAAGAATTAGAGATTGTTTTCTGTTGAAAGATGAGCTAACCACTTTTCGGCCTTATCGAAATCAGCTTGTGTATCGATGGACAATCCTACATGCGACACAATCGCTAAATGAATTGGAATTCCGTTTTCTAACAACCGTAAGTTCTCTAATTTCTCAACAGCTTCGAGTGGTGATACAGGCAGTTGGGTAAACGTCATGAGTGCTTGCTTACGAAAGGCGTATACTCCGATATGTTGATAGTATTGAACAGGGGCTTCGGTGTCGCGAACATGAGGGATAGCAGCCCGCGAGAAGAGTAGGGCTTTGCCATACCTATCACAAACTACCTTAACACAATTCGGATCTTGGATTCTTTCGGGAGCATCTATGGGTAAACGTAAAGATCCAACCTGTACTTCTTCATTTTGAAATAAGTGTAATAAGTCTTCAAGGGCAACTTTATCAATAAAGGGTTCATCGCCTTGTACATTCACAATAATATCGGCATCGATATCGGCAGCAACTTCCGCAATGCGGTCGGTGCCACTTTCATGCTCCCGAATACTCATCAGTGCTTTTCCGCCTGCTGCTTGTATTTCTGTAAGAATGCGTTCGTCATCGCAGACAACAAAAACATCATCAAAGA
The DNA here is from genome assembly GCA_040375635.1 of Chitinophagaceae bacterium. GTDB lineage: Bacteria > Bacteroidota > Bacteroidia > Chitinophagales > Chitinophagaceae > OLB11. The sequence continues at coordinate 5,785 of JBEISB010000126.1, forward strand.
GACCTGTATTTTTTACCGATTCGTAAGTACGGCGAATGATGGTTTTGCCCGACAATATTTTCATGAGCTTTCCGGGCAAACGGGTTGCACCATAACGGGCCGGGATGAATGCAATCGTTTTAGGCATCAGATTTTGAATTTAAAGGGGTGAAATAACGCTGTCCAATAAGATACACCAAGGTAGTGAGGGTGGTTCCTAAAATACTGCCAGCATAAACATCATCAAAGAAATGTTGGCCCAAGTATAAGCGCGAATATCCGCAGGCTAATGCCAAGAGAAAGAATAAAACAGACCAAGATTTGTAGGGTTTGGGGAGATAAAGCGATAATAATAAAAAAAAGCCAAAAGCCCCAAAAGTATGTCCCGAGGGGAAACTCGTTTCATACAGATTGTCGAGCCAAGGTACTGTATGCACTCTTTCCATGCCATACATTTTTAGCGGACGAGGTGTATTGAAAAACAACTTGCTAAAATAAATCGTAACCGGGATGAGCATACCAAAAATGAGCGTTGTAGCTATATAGTTTCGGTTTCGGTATACCGGAATCAAAAGCAAAGACGCTAATATGAATGGAATGACATCGCCTCGTCCAAAGGCACTAAAACTCGTATTTAATTTATCCAACCAAAGAGAGTGCATTCGATTCACAGCAAAAAAAAGATCATTACGCGAAAATATAAGTAAAAGTAGACCTCCAAGTATCACCCAGGAGATGAACAGCAGGTAGAAATATCGGTTTTGTTTAATTAATTCTCGGAATAAGGAGAGCATATTAGAAAGTTATCTAGTAGAAAGATGAATGTGATTACGAAACGGAGGCAGATGATGTTGATTTAGTAAAAACTGATTTTATCCTTTCTCCAAACCGTATATAGGTTTCTTTATTAAACAAGGGCGAATCGTTATTGGCTTTATACAACAGAAATGCGGCAATGAGGGTTAATATAAACGAAGGGGCCCAAATGCCTACTTCTACG